>CAZXSG010000606.1:0-3730 GCA_964643185.1 uncultured Holophagales bacterium | reverse complement strand
GGTCGCGCATGACCTTGGTCCAGAAGCGTGCGTACAGCAGGTGCAGGATGGCGTGTTCGATACCACCGATGTACTGGTCCATCGGCATCCAGTAATCGGCGCCGCCAGCGACCATGGCTTCACTGTTCTTTGGGTCGCAGTACCGCATGAAGTACCACGAGCTGTCCACGAACGTGTCCATGGTGTCCGTCTCGCGGCGGGCGGGCCGCCCCGTCTCGGGACACGTCGCCTCCACGAAGCTCGCGACCTTCTCGAGCGGGTTCCCGCCCGTGCCGGTGAACGGGGCGTCCGGAGGAAGCACCACAGGCAGCTGGCTCTGGGGCACGGGAATCGGAGTCGACGGATCGTCCTCCCGGTAGACCACGGGAATGGGCGTTCCCCAGTAGCGCTGGCGCGAGATGAGCCAGTCGCGCAGCCGGTAGCGCACCTGCGCGCCTCCGATGCCCCGCGTGCCTGCCTCGGCCGCGATGGCTTCCCGCGCGGACGCGGACGGCATTCCCGTGAAGTCGCCCGACGCCACGAGCAGGCCTTCGCCCGTGAAGCAGCCCTCGGGCTCGCCTTCGGGACGAGCGATGACCTCACGGATCTCGAGGCCGTACTTCTTCGCGAACTCGTGATCCCGCTCGTCGTGCGCGGGAACGGCCATGAGCGCGCCGGTGCCGTAGCTCGCGATCACGAAGTTCGCGAGCCACACCGGAACGTTCTCGCCGGTGAACGGATTCACGGCGGTGTGATGCGTGAAGCGGCCTTCCTTCTCGCCGCCCTCGGCCTCCCGCTCGATGCGGTTCTGGCCCTTGATCTTCTCGACCCAGGCCTCCACCTCGGCCTTCTCGGGGTGGCTCTCGAGGAGACGCGTCACGAGGGGGTGCTCGGGGGCGAGGACCAGCGCGGTCGCGCCGAAGACCGTGTCGGGCCGGGTGGTGAAGACGCGCACGGTCTCACCGAGGGACGGGATGATGAAGTCGAGATCGGCGCCAACGGACCGGCCGATCCAGTTCCGCTGCATCGTGCGGACCTTGTCGGACCAGGCCGGCAGCCGGTCCAGGCCCTCGAGGAGCTCGTCGGCGTAGGCGGTGATGCGCAGGAACCACTGCTCGAGATCGCGCTGCACGACGGGCGTCTTGCAGCGCTCGCACACGCCGTCCTCGGCCTGCTCGTTCGCGAGCACGGTGAGGCACGATGGGCACCAGTTGACGTTCGACTTCCTGCGGTACGCGAGCCCCTTCTCGAGGAGCTTGAGGAAGAACCACTGGTTCCAGCGGTAGTACTCGGGCTCGCAGGTGGTGACTTCCTTCGACCAGTCGTACAGGACGCCCCACGTGCGGAACTGCTCCTTCATGGCCGCGATGTTCGCGAGCGTCGAGGTGCGTGGGTGGATGCCCTTGGCGATCGCGTGGTTCTCGGCCGGCAGCCCAAAAGCGTCCCAGCCCATGGGGCAGAGAACGGTCTCGCCCTTCTGCCTCAGGTACCGGTGCAGGACGTCCGTGAGGAAGTACGTCCGGGCATGGCCCACGTGGAGCCGGTCGCCCGACGGGTACGGAAGCATGACGAGGAGGTACGTGCCGCGGGAGGACGGGTCGTGCGTGTCGACGAAGGCCGCGCGATCCTTCTCCCAGCGTTCCTGCCATTTGCGCTCGATCGCGAGGTGGGGCGCCTCGGGGGCTGCCGTTTCGGTTGCGGGGCCGGTCTCGTGCTCGCTCATAAGAGCCGACGAGTCTACAGGCCAGTTTCCAGCGAGGACACCCTTTCGCAAACGGCACGAGCGAGGTCGGGCAGGGGCAGGCGGATCGTGGTTTTCACCCGCCGGCTCGCGGCATCGGGCATGCCCGGAATCACGGCCGTCTCGACGCCCTCGGCAAACACCGATCCGCCCGCGGCCGCGATCGCGAAGGCCCCCTCCGCGCCGTCGTCTCCCATGCCCGTGAGCACGACGCCGATGGCGCGGGCGCCGAAGTGGGCCGCGGCGCTCGCGAAGAGATGATCGCCCGAAGGCGTCCAGCGGTACTGGGACGCGTCGGCCATGAGCGTCGCGACGGACCGGTTCCCGACGCGCGCGATCGCGAGGTGGAATCCTCCGGGACAGAGCCAGGCCCCTCCGGCCACGGCCTCGGTTCCGGGACCAGGCTCCACCACGTCCCAGCCGGTCGTGGCCGAAAGGCGCGACGCGAGGGAGGTGGTGAACGGGGCGGGCATGTGCTGCGCCATGGCGACGAAGACGAGGCTCTGGCGAATCGGCGCGAGGCCGGTGAGAAGGTCGCGGAGCGCAGAGGGCCCGCCGGTGGAGGCGGCGATCACGATGGCGAGACCGCTCGACGGAACGGGAGACGAGACCGTCCGCGAGCTCATCCGCTGATCGGAAGCTCCGCCGGGCTGAGGCGTCGGCTTCCGCTCGGGCGCTGGGATTCCGCGGCGGGCGAGGAGGTCGGCCCGCGCCTCGCCGGCTTCGGCGACGGCCACCGCGAGACGGGCCCGGAAGGCGTCCATGCCGTCCCGCGCGGCGGGCTTGGAAACGACGTCGCAGGCGCCGAGCTCGAGGGCCTGTATCGCGAGCCGCTCCCCGCGGAGGCTCGAGATGACGAGCACGGGCATGGGCCGGTTCGCCATCACCCAGCGCAGCACCGCGAGGCCGTCGATGCCGGGCATCTCGACGTCCAGGGTCACGAGATCGAACGCGCCGGAGAGGAGCTTCCGGATCGCCTCTTCGCCGCTCGACGCGGCGTCGACGCTCTTCACCGAAGGGAGCGAGGCGAGCGCCTCGCCGATCTGCATGCGCTGGAAGGCCGAGTCGTCGACGACGAGCGTGCGCATATCTACTTGCGATACGCGACGTCGTGCTCAAGGCGCACGAGGGTCAGCGGGGTCGCCGCGGCAGCGAGCGCGTCCGAGGGACCGAGCAGCAGGTATCCGCCCGGCTTGAGACGGGCCGCGAACAGCTCCGCGGATTTGCGGCGCGCGTCCTCGTCGAGATATATGAGAACGTTGCGGCACACGATCACGTCGTAGGCGATCCCGTCGCGGGGCTCGTCGAGGATGGGCCGCGTGTCGAAGTCGACGATCCGTCTGAGGTCCGGGTGCACCGCGAGGCGGCCGCCCTCGGCCGGCACGAAGTGCTGGTCGCGCCGTTCGATGGTGGTCGACCGCAGCGAGTGGAGCCCGTAGACGCCCAGACGGGCGCGGCGGATGTTGTCGGGGGAGAGGTCCGAGCCGCGGATGTGCACGGGCCGCGTTCCCAGGACACCGCGCTCGCCGAGCAGCATCGCGAGCGTGTACGGCTCTTCACCGGTCGCGCAGCCGGCGGACCAGATGAGGAGCGAGCCGTCGGCACCGCCGGAGAGGAGCCGCTCGGGCACGATCTCGAGCGAGAACGCGGCGAGGCCGTCGGGATCCCGGAAGAAGTAGGTCTCGCCGTTCACGGCGGCATCCAGGATCCGTCCGAACGCGGGATGCGAGGACGCGAGGTCGCGCCGTTCGGCGTAGAGCTGGTAGAAGGAGCCGGCGGCGCGGGCATCGGCGAGGAGCCGGCTCTCGAGGCGCGGGCGATGCGACGGCGTCATGACGAACCCCGTGCGCCTGCGGACGAGATCCTGGAAGAGGCCGAAGACGGCTTCCGAGAGCTCGGGGGTCCGGGCGATCACGAGCTGCTTTTCTCCGGCGGCGTCGAGGCACCCGGCCCGGGAACGTCTTCCTTCTTGGACGGCTCGACGGACTCGGCCTTCGGCTCGATCTTTGG
>CAZXSG010000605.1:0-3731 GCA_964643185.1 uncultured Holophagales bacterium | reverse complement strand
CTCCAGTCGATTGCCGACCGGCTCTCGGGCGCCACGTCGATGAGCGCCTCGCAGCAGCCGTCGTACACGGGCGACGAGGCCACCATCATCGCCCCCGACGGAGCCTCGGCGTTCTTCCCCGGCGGCGCCCGGTCCGACGCCGGCGACCTGCCTCCGAGGGACCTCTTCACGAAGGGCTCCCGGCAGGAGGGTGCGTCCCGAGCCGACCACACGCCCCCTCCGCGCACGGGCGGAGCGCTGGCCGGGTCGGCTTCGATGCCTCTCTCGACCTCTTCGAGGCACCCCGCGTCGAGCGTTGGAAACGTGACCGTCGGCGGTTCGGGAGGCATGGGCTCCGACCGCACGGGCTCGCGCACTGCCGGCGGCGGTGGCGGCGGTGGCGGCGGGGTGAAGGACGCACCCATCTCCCGCACCACCGCGAGGCCCCACGCCCAGAGCGAAGTGGGCCAGCTGAGCCTTCGTCCCTCGCCGCCCACCTTCGGTGTCTCGGCAACGCCTCCGCCGGACGAGAAGAAGGGCGCGCTCGGAATCTTCCTCGCGGCGGCCTTCCTGGTTCTCGGAGCGGGCGGCGCGGCGGTCTACTTCCTCGTGATCAAGCCCCAGGCCGGGACCTCGGGCGCGGTGCAACCCGTTCCCACACCTGCCACGACACCCGAGACGACCACCAGCCTCGCGACCGGGACCGAGGAGCCGACGCCGGCGACGAAGGGCACGGCCCAGACGACCACGAAGCCGGTCCCGACTGCCGCCACGACGGCTCCCGTCGTCAAGGCCACGGAGCCCGCGCCCGTCGTCGTCGAGGCCACGGGCAGCGTGCGCTTCGTGTCGAATTACCCGGGTGACGTGATCGTGGGCGGAAAGAAGATCGCCACGCAGCCGCCACCCATCGTCACGATGAAGGTGGGCAAGCAGCGGGTGACGTTCCGCACGACGGGCCTGCCCGACATCTCCAAGGAATTCGAGGTCGTCGCCGGACGCATGACCGACGTCCAGGCCGTGTTCCCGCCGCGGGGCGTCCTCGAGGTGAAGCTCGCGTACGCGAACCGCGAGGCCGAGATCCTCCTCGACGGCGTGCCCGTCGGGAAGGGCTATTACCGCTCGCAGACGAAGGCTGGCACCCACAAGCTCGAGGTGCTGCAGCCGGGCTTCGAGACGTTGACGATGGAAGTCGACGTCCCTGAAGACGACTTCAAGCCGCTGTCCCTGGTACTCACAAAACAGCAGTGACATGAGTGATCCTGGGGGTTTCTCGATCCCCCCAGGCCCCCCACCGGGAACCGCTCCGCTCGCTTCGCTCGCCTTTTCCGGCGTCGCTTGATCCTGGGGGGTTCTCGATCCCCCCAGGCCCCCCACCGGGGAACCGCTTCGCTCGCCTTTTTCGATCCGGCCTCTGCTGTCCGGCTCGCCTACAATTCGCGGCGATGTTCAACCCGAGAGCTTCCTGCGTCGTCATCGCCACGGTCCTCGCGCCGAGCCTCGCGTTCGCGCAGGGCCAGTCCGAATCGCTGGAGACGGAGGCGAGCAAGCTCTTCAAGGCCGCGCGCTTCAAGGAAGCGGCCCTGAAGTACGAGGACTCGGCGGCCGCCGCGGCGTCGGCGGGACGCCGCGCGGCCATGGAGCTCAAGGCGGCCAACGCGCATTTCAATGATCGCAGCGTGAAAGCCGCCAAGGAGGCTCTCCGCAGGGCCTTCACGTCCGACGGCACGCTCGAGATCGTGCCGGAGTTCTATGCCTCCGATTTCGTCAAGATGGCCGAGGACGTCAAGCGGTCGTCCAAGCCCGTCGTCGCGCCGTCCCTGCCCGACCTCGACGAGCTGAGAAGGACCTCCCAGGAGAAGCTCAAGGACGGCGCCGTCGAGGAGGTCATCTACGACCTCTCGAACGTGCCGAAGGACAAGCTCGGTCCCGAGCTGAGGGGCCTCCTCGTCCAGGCCCTCGAGCGGGCCGGACGCCTCGAAGACGCCCGCAAGGTGCGCGACGGAGAGGCGCTCGCGGCCACCACGGCTCCGCCCGTCGCGACCCCGGTTCCGCACTCACCCTCGGGCACGGCCTCGACCCAACCCGTCGCGACCCCGTACGACCTGCTCCTTTCGGGCCGCGACGCGCTCGCCCGAGGCGACGTCGCGACGGCCCAGACCGCGGGCCACCGCGTGCTGGAGCTCGAGCCGACGTCGAGCGAGGCCTATCGTCTCCTCGGGGATGTGTTCCGCCTTCGCGGAGACGCCGGTCTCGCCGAGGCGAACTGGAAGCAGGCTCTGAAGCTCGACGAGAGGAACGAGGGCGCTCTCCTGGCTCTCGGCGAGGCCGCGATGGCGGCGAAGTCCTGGGAGACGGCGATCGATTATTTGAAGAAGGCCTCGGGTCTCAACCCCGTGCATCTCGACAAGCTCCTCGCGCTGGGGCGCGCCGCGCGCCGCGACAAGGACCTCCCGCGGGCCCGGCAGGTGTTCGCGACGGCGACGGCCGGCACCCAGGATCCGGCGCTCCTCACCGAGTACGGCGCGCTGCTCCTCGAGTCCGGAGATGCGCGGGCCGCGATCGAGCCGCTCGGAAAGGCCGTCACCGCCGACCCGACGCGCGCCGTGGCGCACGGCAACCTGGCTGCGGCCTACCGGCGCGCGAGCGACAACGTGAACGCCGAGAAGGCCTATCGCGAGGCCCTGAAGATCGAGCCCAACTACCTGCCGGCCCTCACGGGCCTCGGTTCTCTTCTTCTCGGATCGGGGAGCGCGCGGGAGGCGACCGACCTCTACCGGCGCGCGACCTCGGTGGATTCACGCAACGTCGAGGCCCAGGTTGGGCTGGGCCGCGCCCTGCGGATCTCGGGCAACCTCGAAGGCGCGACGAGCGCGCTCACGACGGCCGCGAGCGACCTCGACGAGCCCGAGGTGTGGAACGAGGCCGGGGTGGCCGAGTACGCACGGGGACGCTTCGCGGAGGCCGCTGCCGCGTTCTCGAAGGCCGTCGAGAAGCGGCCGGGCTTCGAAGAGGCGAAGACCAACCTCGGAAGGGCCGAGAAGGCCGCGGCGTTCCTGAAGCGCGCCGGCGGCTGAGCGATCAGCTCGCGCCGACGACCTTCGGAAGCTTCGCGGTGAACGTCGTGCCCCGGCCCGGCACGCTCGCCACGTCGATGTCGCCGCCCATCATCTGGCAGAACCGCCGCGAAAGGACGAGCCCGAGCCCCGTACCGCCGTAGCGGCTCACGGTGTTGGAGCTGGCCTGGACGAACGGCTGGAAGAGCCTCGCGATCTGGTCGGGCGTCATCCCGATGCCCGTGTCCTCGACGCGGAAGTTCACGAAGCTCTCGCCGCTGCCTGCCACGGCGGGCTCGACGGTCAGCCGGACCTCGCCCTCCTCGGTGAACTTGAGCGCGTTCGAGAGGAGGTTGATGAGGACCTGCCGGAGCCGGGTCGCGTCGGCCTGCATGCCGTCGAGCCCTGGCGCGAAATCCGCGACGAGCGTGTTCCTGCCGCGTGTGGCCACCGTCGAGAGGCCCTCGACGACCTCGCGCACGAGCGGCTCCACCTCGAAGCGGGTGAGGTGGAGCTCCATCTTCCCCGCTTCCACCTTGCTGAGGTCGAGCACGTCGTTCACGAGCCCGAGCTGGTGCTGCGCGGCGGTGCGGATGCGGTCGAGGTCGGGCCCGAGCTCCGTCACGCCGCGATCCGAAAGCTCGTCGATGAGGAGCTCGCTGTAGCCGATGATCGCGTTCAGCGGCGTGCGGAGCTCGT
>CAZXSG010000604.1:0-3733 GCA_964643185.1 uncultured Holophagales bacterium | reverse complement strand
GCCGATCTCCGCGAGAAGCTCCGCCAAGCCTATCTGTGGATCGTCAACTACGCGATCATCAGTCCCTTCTACGACATCGAGTACAACGACGGCACGCCGCAGGTGCTGACGTTCGGCGACTCGAAGTCGCGGGTGACGCTCCCGTCCGGGCACAGCTTCTCGAGCTTCGTGCTCCTCCCGCTGCTCACGCTCGCGCTGCGGCGCAAATGTCTTCTCGTGGGCGGTCCCGGACGCGGCAAGACGGCGAGCGCCGTGCTCATGGGTCTCGTCGCGGGCTACACCATGAAGGACATCCAGCGGGCCATCCAGCACGGGCAGCCGCAGATGACCGTGGCCGATCTTCTCGGCAACCCGCTGCCCTCGAGCCTCGTCAACGCGAAGAGCTCCGACGACATCCAGATTTCCTGGCGACGCTGGCTCGGGATGCGGGTCAAGATCATCGATGAGTACAACCGCATCCCCACGCGCACGCAGTCGGCGCTCCTCACGGTGATGTCCGACAACTACGCCGAGCTCTTCGACCAGGTCTTCGAGTGCCCCGACAGCGCCTGGTATCTCACCGCGAACGACGAGGCTGGCGGCGGCACGTACCAGGTCATCGAGGCGCTGCGCGACCGCATCGACGTGGTCGTGAAGGCGCTCCACTTCAACACGCGCTTCCTGGGCGAGCTCCTCACGCGCATCGAGGCCGGCGCGCGGCCGGAGGACTTCGTTCCCGAGGACATCGTCTTCACCGAAGAGGAGCTGTCCCGCGTGCACAAGGAGATCCTCAAGGTGAAGCTCCCGGTGCCGCTCCGTCGCCGGATCGAGTTCTTCGCGGCGCAGTTCGAGTTCCTCGAAACGGCCGCCGACCAGATCGAGTACAAGACGAAAGATACGGTCAAGCTCTCGGGCGTCGACCTCGCGCTCGTGATGGGCGCAGAGACCGGCAAGGACCGATCGAAGGACCTCGGCACGCAGACGCGCAACGGGCTCTCGGTGCGCGCGCTCATGACGGTCCTCGCGTACGTGAAGGGGATGGCCTACTTCCGCGGCGAGAAGGAGGTTTCCTTCGAGGATGTGAGGCAGCTCCTTCCGTTCGTGCTGCACGACAAGCTGGTCATCGAGAGCGAGGCGGCGTTCTTCGAGGCCTCGGGAAACAGCGTCTACCGGGCCGACAAGATCGGCTGGATCCGGAAGCTCTTCGATCTCTCGTGCGCCGAGTACGGCCGGCTCGGCCTCGACGCCGACGATCCCGTTCGCGATCTGTCGGACGAGTTCGCCAAGGGCCTCGAGGGGCTCTCGGCGCGGGAGGTGAGCAATCGGCTCGCGAAGATCGAAGGCGTCCTGAAGGACTGGGGAAAGGGCCGCAAGATCTACGGCCACCTCTTCGACGACATTCTCACTCTCAAATACCTGCACCAGCGGTACACGAACTTCGCGGCGTGGCTGAAGACGAAGGGCTGAGCGCGTGAGCGGGGAAGCGCTCCGGGAGGTTCTCCTCGCGCGCCGGGACCCGTTCAATGCGCGCTTCGCCGCCGAGAGGCGCCGGCGTCCCGCTCTCGACGGAGACGTTTTTGGGCTGTTCCTCCTCGACGTCCTGTCGCCGATCGCCGACGCCGTCGCCGTCGCCGCTATCGAGAACCTCGCGACCGCGGTCGACGCGCTCTACGACGTCGCGCTGCCGCTCGTCGCGACCGGAGTCCTCGCGCAGGGCGCCGTGCGCGACGGCTGGGAGCGGCTTCTGCCCGCGCTCGCGGGACCCCTCGCGCGGAGCCCGCGCAAGGTCGCGGGCGCCGTCACGAACGCGCTCCACAACCTCGAGCGGGTGCCGGGCGCGAAACCCGCGCGGTTCGTCGACACGCTGCTCCGGGCCCGTGAGCACCTGAAAACGGCGGACGCGCTCCTCGCCGCCGGCGAGATCGCGGCGTGGACCGCGGGACACGCGCCGCGCCGGGAGCGGGCCCTCGCGCAAATTCCAGGGCTCCCAGGCGTCACGCTCACCGCCCTCTTCGATTTCGCGGAGCCTCTGCCCGACTCCGCGCGGGGGCGGCTCGCGGAGGGCCTGAGGAGCGATCCGTTCGCGTCGCCTGCCGAGGCCGCGGGACTACGCCGTGTGCCCGTGAGGGCGCTTCGGCTCGTGGGCCGTCCGGGAGGATTCCGGGGCTTCGGCGGACCCTTCCTCGCGCCGCCCATCGTCACTTCGGCCGGAGGCGCGCTCTACACGCTGGGAGGCGGTGAGTCCTACCGCCTCGCCGCCGATCTCTTCGGCTGCGTTCTCGTGAGGGCCACGGCGCCTCCGCTCAAGGCGGGCCCTTCGCGCTTCACGGCGTCGCGCGGAGGCGTCGTGACGCGCGCCACGGAGCGCGATGGGAAGCTCGTGCCGAGCGAATCGGAGACGTTTCCCGATCTCGTGTCGTCCTCAGCGCAGGGGGGCAACGCCTTCTGCCTGGCGGCAACGCATCCGTTCTCGCACCGGGTCCACGTCGTGGCCTTTGCCCCGGAAACGGCTCCGTGACGACAGCCCTCGAAACGGCCTGGAGGGACGCGTGGCCCGGCGCGATCGGCTGCTGGAGCCGCTACACCCAGATCCGGGCGCCGCTCTTCTGCCTCACGGCCGCGGACGAGAAGCGCGAGGGCCTGACCACCAGCTTCGCGATGATCCGGCTCCTCGACCATACCGTGGTCGTGAGCCTGCGCCAGGTGCTCGAGATGAAGATCGAGGGCTTTCCGCGAGAGGTTCTCGCTCACGAGGTGGGCCACCACGTCCTCTGCCCCGGAGATCTCGGCGACCAGGCCCGGCTCATCGGGCGACTGCGCCGCGGTCTGCCTGGACAGGAAGCTCAGGCGGGCCTCGTCGCCAACCTCTACGCCGACCTCCTCATCAACGACCGGCTGCAGCGCCAGGGGCTCTCGATCTCGGGCGTTTACGCGGCGTTGCCGCGGTCCGACGACAAGCTCTGGACGTTCTACATGCGCACGTACGAGATCCTCTGGTCGCTCCAGCGGAACTCCCTCGCGACGGGGCCCATCGAGCCCGCGCTCGAGGGGGACGCTCAGCTCGGCGCGAAGCTCGTCAGGGTCTACGCCAAGGACTGGCTCAAGGGCGCGGGGCGCTTCGCGGCGCTCATCCATCCCTACCTTCGCGAGGACGGCGGGGCCGCGGTGCGAAAGCTCTTCAAAGGCTGGCTGGACGTCGACGGCGGGCCGGGCGGCGAGGGCATTCCCGACGGGCTCGCGAGCCTCGACGACGACGAGGAGGAGGGCAACATCCATCCGGCGCTGGACCCCGACCTGGCCAGTGATGGCGTGGAGGCCGAGGTGGGCGATGAGGATGGAACGTCCGGGCGGAACCGGCGTGGGTCGGGACCCACGAACCCGCATCGTCAACCCTCGGAGTACGCGGAGATCCTGAAGGCCGCCGGGGTGAAGGTCTCCGAGGACGAGATGGTCTGCCGCTACTACCGCGAGCTCGCGATCCCGCATCTCGTGAAGTTCCCCGTGAAGGAGACCCGGGAGGCGAAGGATCCGCTGCCCGAGAGCCTCGACATCTTGGACGCCGCCGAGCCGATCCAGGACGTCGACTGGTTCGAGTCGGCCTCGCGCAGCCCGGTCGTGATCCCGGGCGTGACGACGGTGAAGCGGCTCTACGGCACGACAGAGGGCACCACCCCGACGCGCATTCCCGTGGATCTCTACATCGGCATCGACTGCTCGGGCTCGATGCACAACCCGAAGTTCAACATCTCGTATC
>CAZXSG010000603.1:0-3739 GCA_964643185.1 uncultured Holophagales bacterium | reverse complement strand
CGACGCAGGTTGGAGTTGGCTCTCCATCGAGGAGGCGCAACGCCGCCAGCGCCGTTGAGAGCCGAGCAGGCGCTACCGAAGCAGCCGTTACAGGCCACTAGCTCGAGCTCCCCGATGGCGGCCAGAGTGTGCCCTCCATGTCCATCCACTCGCCCAGCGGCTGGTCTCGAAGAGGATCCGATCCGAAGCGTAGAACGTTGCCGTCGAGGTCCAGGATCTGGATCTCGAGGGCCCAACTGTGGTTCGTCGGCGGCTGCCTGACGATTGCGCCGTTCGCCCGGAGCTCTTCGAAAAGGCGCGTCACGTCGCTGACTCCGACCCAGAGCCACGTTCCACGATGGCCCTGATCGCCCGCGCACAGAAAGACCGTGCAGCGGCCGCGCGAGACCGAAGCGAACATCGTGAGGTGCCGGAAATCCACCCGGAAGCCGAGCGGACCTGTGTAGTACGCCAGGCTCTTGTCGAGATCCTCGACGCGGAGGATCGGCGTCCCGCCTCCGAAATCGATCACGTTCTTCTCTGCAGCATCGGTCATCGAGATTCCTTCCAGCCTGATCCTAGCGGCCCGCCGACCTTCGGCGCATCCACCGAAGCACCGGAAAGAGCATCGGCCTCGCCAGGCGCAGAAGCCGCCTCCTCCAGGGATGCTCCTTCAGGATGTGGCTTCTGAGAAGCCGCGTCGACCAGGCATCCGCGGCGGCCTCTCCCCCGGGCGCGGGCGCGCCGATCGTCGCGTCCAGGTGGTGGCCCACCTCGTGATACAGCACGCCGCCCAGCACGATCTCGCGGACGAGGTCGAAGCGGAGCAGGAGCGTTGGATAGTTGCGGAGCACGTTGTCGACGACGATCTCGATGGAAGCGCTTTGACCCGCGAACGCACCGCGATAGAAGCCCCGGCAGTCCGCGACGCGGTGTTTTCGCCCGCGGACGCGCCTCGTCTTCCCTGAAGGCATTCCAGCCGAGTCGCGGAGCGTCACGCAGCCGAGCTGCTGGAGCTGGCCCGGAGGCACCGTCGTGAGGAGGCACTCGACGACCCCCCGGACCCATTCGGGTGCCCGGTACTCCCGATAGTCTTCGACGACCTTCGGCACGAGGGACAGCGTACCGCGAAAGCCTGATGTCAAGTTTGCTTGACAAAAAGCTCTGTCCGCTTTACATTGGCTGCCAGGAGGCAAGGATGGCGAACCCGAACAAGAAAGACACCAACGGACCCCCGACAGCCCTCGTCCTCGGATCGGCCGCGTTCTGGGTCCTCTCCTACCTCGGCGCTCGCGCCGCACTGAAGAGCCTGGCGCTCGAGCCGTGGCTGAAGGTCACGGTCGCGCTTGTTCCCGTGGTGCCGACGGCCCTGTTCCTGTGGTGCGTCATCCGCGGGATCCGCAGCCTCGACGAGCTCGAGCGGCGCATGCACCTCGAGGCCCTGGCGTTCGCCTTCCCACTGTCGATCCTGCTGCTGTGGACGCTGGGGCTCCTGCAGCTCGCCATCGCCCTCCCGCCCGAGGACTGGAGCTACCGGCACGTGTGGATCTACCTGCCGCTCCTGTACTTCGCCGGCCTCGCGATCGCGAAGGCGCGGTACGAATGAAGAACACCTTGCGCGTCCTCAGGGCCGAGCGCAAATGGACGCAGGCCGACCTCGCCGAACGCCTGGACGTTTCGCGTCAGACGGTGAACGCCATCGAGACCGAGAAGTACGAGCCGAGCCTCACGTTGGCCTTCAAGATCGCCCGGCTCTTCGAGTGCGCGATCGAGGACATCTTCGCGGCCGAAGAAGTCGCGGTCCAGAAGGGTTCGAGGCAGCCTTAGAGAGGCCGCAGGGCCGCGAAGGCTGCATGAAGAAACGGTGGCCACGGAATCCAGAGCAACGAGATCGGGCGAGATGCCGCGACGATTCCCCTTCCATTCCGTCTTTCGTCGACATAAATTGACGCGCGATGCCCGCCGAATCGAACGACTCGCTGCACTGAATGGCCTGCGTGTGAGAGCCAGCACCGTCGTTGGCCTTGTCCTGACAGTCCTTTTCGGACTGTCCTGCGGAAACACGCGACATCCAAACGGGACTCGTTGGCATCCGAGCTCCGACGGCGCTCGAGCGCTCTTCACCGAACTCTTCAGGGGACTACAGGCTGGCGAGTCTCTGCGCCTTGGAGATCGTGACCTTGTTGACATCGCAAGGGGGCACCAGACGGAGTGTCGACGATCCGATCGGATGATGACGTGTGGGGGTCGGAATGCCACTCTTGAGATAGCGCTCGAAAACGAGCGCTCGCCGCAAATGGTCGAGTCTCTCCGGCTCGTGGCACGATATCCAAATCGGGTTCTCGCAGACGCTGGCCTTCGTGGGTTGCTGGTGGAGCTACGCCTACCCAGGCGCGTTGCCACGGATCTTCGTAAGGCACTTGACGGTAGAGCGCCATTCGGTTTGGAGAGGACGCTCGAGGGCAGCGATGCCGGCCCTCTCACGGTTGGATTCAGCTCCTACAGTGAGGGATCGTCGTGGCTGACGGTCGCTTCACTCCAACGCGGCCGGGTCGGCTATACGTATGAGCGACAAGGATCGCATCACGCGGGGATAGGGCACTGCGTCGGCAAGCCCCGGACGCGGGTTCAGTCCTTCTTCGCGAGGAACCTCGAGCCCGGCGCGGTAAGGGGTACGCCGGCCGCACAGAGCGGGCAGGCCGACGGATCCCACGTGTCGACGTCGAGCTGGAGCAGAGATCGCACGGGGAGGCCGGCGATCTCTTCGCCGAACCGGCGGCGCTCCTCGCCCCGGCGATCCACCACCGAGCAGCAGACGACGGGCTTCGCGGCCCGGTCCCTCAGGAGATCGAGCACCTCGCCCGTGGACTTCCCCGTGGTGATCACGTCCTCGACGACGACGATGCGCTCGCCCGGCGCAACCTCGAAGCCCCGCCGGAACGTGAACGTCCCGTCCACGCGCTCCGCGAAGATCGTGCGCAGAGAGAGCGCGCGGCCCACCTCCTGACCGATCACGAGCCCGCCCATCGCGGGCGACACGACGACCTGTGCGCCGAACTCTTTCAGCTTCTCGGCCAGTGCTTCTCCCAGCGCCTGCGCCCGCGGGGGCCACTGCAGCACCTTGGCGCACTGGAGATACCTGTCGGAATGCAGACCCGACGAGAGCTTGAAGTGTCCCGTGAGGAGAGCGTCGGTCTCCTCGAAATGCCGTTTCACGTCCTCGGGCGTCACGTGGGGGTCTCCTCTTTCTCCGGGCCCTCGGCCTTCTCGCGGCGGAGCCCGTAGCGGTCGATCTTCTTGTACAGGTTCGAGCGCGGCGTATCGATGGACTCGGCCGTGCGCGTCACGTTGCCGCCGTTCTCGGCCAGCTTCGCCACGAGATAGAGCTTCTCGGCCTCGTCCTGGAAGCTCTGCAGCGTCGGCGTCGCGAGGAGCCGCTGCCAGACCTCGTCGACGGCCGCGGGAGCGGCCATCGCCGGGGCCGGGCCGAGCGCCGCGCGCACGGCCTCGAGGATCCGGCCGTCCCCGGGCGGGATGGCGCTCGGGCCCCCCTCGGTGACGTGCACGGCGTCCACGACGTCGCCGTCGATCATGATCATCAGGCGCTCGATGGTGTTCTTCAGCTCGCGCACGTTGCCCGGCCAGGGCCGCGCGGCCAGCTCCGCGAGCGCTTCCTCGGTGAACTTCTTGGGCCGGTAGTTGTTCGTGCGGGCGAAGTGGTCGGCGAAGTGGAGGACGAGCGTGGGAACGTCCTCGGGGG
>CAZXSG010000602.1:0-3740 GCA_964643185.1 uncultured Holophagales bacterium | reverse complement strand
ACGAGGATGGTCTTGGGCGGCGCCACGCCGGTATCCTAGCCGCGAACCCTCATGCGCCTTTCGCTCGGGACCGCCGGACTCGCGCTCGCGATGCTGGGATGCGTTTTCCAGGCGCCCGCCCAGGTGCCCGAGTACAAGCTCAAGGCCGAGCTGGTGGAGCGCTTCACGCGCTTCATCGAGTGGCCGGCTCCCAAGGAAGCGCCGGCGAAGCCGCAGCCCTTCACGATCTGCCTTTTCGGGGCGAGCCCGTTCCGGGCCGCGCTCGAGGAGATGTCGGTCAACCGGAAGATCAAGGAGCGCCCGGTCGTGGTGACGGTTCTCTCGGCGCCCGCGGAGGTCGAAGGCTGTCAGGTTCTCTTCGTCCCCGCGGCGCAGAAGGACGGGCTCGAGAAGATCCTGGTTCACACGCTCGCGCGGCCCATCCTCACGGTGGGCGACACCGAGGGCTTCGCGGAGCGCGGCGTGCTCGTGAACTTCTACACGTTCGAGAACGCGGTGCGCTTCGAGATCAACGACTCCGCCGCGCGCAAGAGCGGACTCGAGATCAGCTCGCGATTGCTCAAGCTTGCACGCATCGTGGGCCTCGAGGAGCGGCCGTGAGGCAGCGGCTGCGGCTCCGCCCGTTCCGGGCTCCGCACCTGCCCGACCTCAGCCTCGGAACGAAGGTCGTGCTCCTCGTCGTGACCGTGACGGGCATCGTGCTCGCGAGCGGCTTCGCTCTCGTCCTCACGCGCGACGTCGCGAGCTTCCGCAAGGACCTCGTCGAGCGCACCACGCTCATCGCGCGCGTGGTCGCCGACTCGAGCGGGGCCGATCTCGTCTTCCAGGATCGCAAGGCCTCGGAGCAGACGCTCGCGCTCCTGCGCAGCGTGCCCGACGTGCAGACGGCCGCGCTCTGGGATTCCAAAGGCGAGCTCTTCTCGACGTACCGGAGCGGCGCGGAGGCGAGCCTCCCCGAGCGCCCGGGGCCGCAGCAGGCCGGCGCCGAGTTCCGGAACGGGCTGTTGCTCGTGGTGCAGCCGGTGGCGGTGCCGGGTGAGGGGGCAGGTGCGATCGCGATCGGCGTCTCCACGGACTCGCTCTCCTCGCGGGTGCGCGCGCACCTCGTCACCTCGGCGCTCGTCCTCCTCGTGCTCCTCGCGCTGACCGTCGTCCTCGCGTTCGCGCTCCAGAAGAGCATCTCGTCGCCGCTCCTCGACCTCGTCGACACGATGAAGAAGCTGTCCCGCACGCACGACTACTCCGTGCGCGTGAAGGCGCGCGCGGCCGACGAGATCGGCGCGCTCTGCGAGGCGTTCAACGAGCTCTTCGGAGAGATCCAGAGGCGGGAGCGCGACAAGGAGCGGGCCGATCAGCGCTCCCGCGAGAAGAGCCTCTTCCTCGCTCACATGAGCCACGAGCTGAGGACGCCGCTGAACTCGATCATCGGCTTCTCCGACGTGCTCCAGGACTCCACGAAGGACCGTCTCGACGCGAAGGAGCGGCGCTTCCTCGACAACGTCAACAGCGCAGGCAAGCACCTCCTCCGCGTCATCAACAACATCCTCGACCTCTCGAAGGTCGAGAGCGGCACCATGGACCTCGTCCTGGATACGTTCTCGCCCGCCCCGGTCGTCGAAGGCGTCGTGGAGGTCATGCGCGGGGTGAGCGCCCGCCGGACCATCGCGCTCGTGCTCGATCTGCCCGCGGACCTTCCTTCGCTCCGGGCCGACGAGGTGCGGGTGAAGGAGATCCTCTACAACCTCGTCTCGAACGCGGTGAAGTTCTCGCCCGACGGCGCGACGGTGCGCATCGTCGTGGGGGCGGTGACCGAGCCCGCCGAGGGCGTCGCGATCGACGTCGTGGACGAGGGCATCGGCATCGACCCCGCGCACCACGCGATGATCTTCCAGGAGTTCCGGCAGGTGGATGCCACGGAGGCGCGCCGCTTCGAGGGCACCGGGCTGGGTCTCGTGCTCGTGCGCCGCTTCGCCGAGCTGCATGGCGGCGGCGTCCGAGTCGAGAGCGCTCTGGGGAGGGGCAGCCGGTTCACCGTGTTCCTGCCGCTCCGCCCTCCGGCCCGCGGCGACGCAAGAGGTCAGTAGGCGGTCGCTTAGTAAGCGACGGTCATGGTGAGCGTCGCGCCGCGGCCCGGCTGCGGCAGCAGCGAGCTGTAGTACGAGCGCGAGCCGATCCACGCCCCCGAGGGCCCGAAGACTCCCGGTACCTGGCCGGAGCCTGCGTCCCGCACGCCCGGGTGCGCGTACCCGCGATCGAGGAGGTTCGTGACGGCGAGGGTGAGACCCAGCCCGGGGACGAGGAGGTCGGTGCCGGCGACCGTGGCGTCGAGCGTGAGGTAGGAAGCGACGGCGCCGACGGGATTCGAGGCGACGGTCTCGCGCCGCCCCACGAACCGGCCGCGCAGCGTGGCCGAGAGGTTCCGGAGCGGGGTCGCGGTGGCGCCGGCGAGTAACGTGTCGCGCGCGAGGTCGCCGATCTCGCCAGAGCCTCCGGGCTGATCCTCCTTGGCCCCGAAGAGGTGAGAGTAGTAGGCCCAGAGGCGGAGCGTCGAGAGCCCACGCACCGGCACGAGCGCCTGGAAGTGAACGTCCGCTCCCGTGACCGTTCGGTCTCCGAGGTTGCGGGCGCCTCCGGCGGTGTTCACGAGCGTGTCGCTGTTCTTCACGACGTAGACCGACGCGAGACCCGAGAGGCCCTTGCTCTTGTAGCTGCCCGAGATCTCGTACGTGCGCGAGCGTTCGGGCTCGAGGTTGGGATCGCTGCCCGAGCCCGTCCAGCCCCCGTACAGAAGGCGCGGATTCGGCTCCTGGAAGGCCTCGCCATAGAGCGCCTTCACACCCCACGCGCCGAAGTCGCCGACGTACCCCGCGCGAATCGTCGCGGCTCCGCCGTACTGGGAGTTGTGGTCGGAGCGCACGCCCACGTTCACCTGGTGGGGACCGCCGACCCGCAGCTTCACCTGCAGATAGCCGCCGGTGTCGCGTGTGATCGTGCGGTTCTGGTTCACGCTCGATTCCGTGGGTGCTGCCGGGTACGGATACGTGCTGGCGTTCACGACGCCGGCCGGTACGGCAGGACCGTAGTTCGTGTCATACGCCTTTTGCAGGTCTTTCTGCTCGTACTTGAAACCGACGTTCACCGAAAGCGCCGGCAGCGCGGCGGGCCGCACCTCGAAGTCCTGGAAGAGCGACCAGCTCGAGTTGAGGGCCTGCCAGTACGAGAGCTGCACGGTCTGCACCGGCCGGTCCGACGCATCGAAGTCCGGTAGGCTCTCGACGAAGTAGGAATCGTTCGAGACACCGCTCGTGCGGTAACGCAGCAGCGTGGACGACGAGACGGCGGGGGAGAGCGCCTTCTGCGCGCGGAGGAAGAAGCTCGTGTCGGGACGCGACCAGATGACGTCGTTCTGTGAGCGGTCGCCCGGGTACTCGTTGCCGTAGCCCGAGGACAGCCGCTGGTAGGTGAAGCCGGCCTCGAGGAAGCCCAGCCGCAGGCGCACGTCGGCGGCCCGGTTGCGGCGCTGTGAGCGGAACGCGCCGCCGAGGCTCGGGTTGTCGAGGAAGCCGCCCCACAGGCGCCGGTCGGCGAAGTAGCGGTCCCTGGAGTACTCGTTCAGATCGGCGTGCGAGGAATCCAGCTCGCCGTCGTCGAAGCGTGCGGTGAGGCGCAGGCTGAAATCGTCGCGCTGGTAGGAGGCCGTCACGTCGGCGAGGCGCGTCGCGAAGGAGCCCGCGGTGAGC
>CAZXSG010000601.1:0-3744 GCA_964643185.1 uncultured Holophagales bacterium | reverse complement strand
GTTGGGGATCTGGGGGAAGTGAGAATCCCCCATTCGGGGGGGGCGGCGGGGCCGCGGGAGGCGCACATTGAGGGCACCATGAAGAAGCTCTCTCTCGTTCTCCTCGCGGCCCTGGCCCTGTCCGGATCCTCCCGCGCCGGCTCCGAGATGCCTCCCGTCTCCGCCGTCTACCTGACGAGGGGCCTTGCGGAGTTCCACGTGAAGCCCGAGGAGGCCCGCGTGACGATCAACGGAAAGGTCATCGGAACGTCGGACGACTGGGACGATGCCGGCGGCGGCGACACCTACAGGTTCAAGAAGACCGGCTGGTACTGGGTCAAGTTCTCGCACCCGGGGTACGCCACCGAGTGGGTGCGCATCGAGGTCGACCCGGGCGCCAGGGAAAAGCTCGCCAAGGTGAAGCTCAAGCTGAAGAAGAGGTAGGCCCGCAGGCCCGCCTACCTCCCGGCCTCGTCCTCGAACAGCAGCTCTTGCGGCTTCAGCAGGTTGGCGACGCCGTCCAGCACCACGCGCGACCAGCCGGGCCGCCCCTCGGGATCCAGGGAGACGTAAGGCACGTTCCAGGCCTCGAGCGTTTCCCTGAGGAGCGTGTCGATGTCGCGCTGGAACCTGAGGTCGGTATCCCGAACGCCGTCGAATCGGGGATCCCCCACGATGGGCACGAGGAAGAGCGCGTCGTACGACGCCGTCCAGCTCCGTACGAGCTCCTCGAAGTAGGGCGGCAGCGGCTCGCCGCCCATGGCCCTCTTCAGGTAGCAGAAGTTGTCGAGCACCGCGCGGTCGCACACCACGGCCTCGGCCTTGTTCGTGGCCGCGAGCTCCCAGGCGATCTGCGTGTGGAGGATCCAGCTCTGGGCCGACAGCGTCGTGTCGCGGTTGATGGGGAGCGGGCATTCGCGGGCCACCTCGCGCACGAGCTCCACCGTGACGTCGCGCCGCTTGAGCTGCGCGGCCAGGTCGTAGCAGAGCGTCGTCTTCCCCACGCCATGGGTGCCGATGAACGCCGCCTTCATGAGGCCGCGGATCCTCTCATGAGGATCGCGGCCACGGCGTCACGCCCCTCGTCGAGGCGGGGCGGCGCGGTCGCGCGCGGAGCCTCGAAGCCCTGGAGGAGAAACGGCGCGCGCACGGTGGGCACGAGCGCCCGGCCGGGCGTGTACGTCTCGAGGACGAGCCCGTTCGCGCGGGCCTCATCCGAGCGGAGAGCCTCGAGAACCGTGGCCACCTCTCCGGCGGGCACCCCGGCATCGCGGCAGCGGGTGATCCACGTGGCCGCATCCTCCGTGGCGAACCTCTCGGAGAGCAGCTCGACGAGGACGCCGCGGTTCGCGATCCGTACGGGGTTCGTGAGAAACCGTTCGTCCGCGGCGAGCTCCGGGAGGTCCAGAACGCGGGCGAGCGCGCCGAACTGCGCATCCGTTCCGCACGCCACGAGGAAGAAGGCGTCGCGGGCGCGAAACGCGCGGTAGGGCTCGATCGAAGGGTGCGCGTTGCCGAGACGAGGCGCGTCCGTTCCCGAGACGAGGGCGTTGCCGGCCACGTTCACGAGGCCGAAGACGGCCGACGAGAAGAGGTCCGTCGAGACGTGAGAGCCCACACCACCGTCGCGGTCCCGCGCCCGGAGCGCCGCGAGGATGGCGGTGACGGCGGCCCAGCCCGCGAGAACGTCGACGACCGCGACGCCGACCTTGCTGGGCGGCGTCTCGGCGGGCCCCGTGATCGACATGAGCCCGGACGCCCCCTGAGCGAGGAGATCGAAGCCGGGGAGATCGGCCGAGGGCCCCGCGGAGCCGTAACCCGATATCGTGCAGGTCACGAGGCGCGGGTTCGCGGAGCGCAGCTCTTCGAGGGAGAGCCCGAACCTCCCGAGCGTGCCCGGCAGGAAGTTCTCGACGACGACGTCGGCGAGGAGAGCGAGCTTCCGCACGATCTCCGCGTCCTCGGCCCGCGAGAGATCGAGCGCGATCGATTCCTTCCGCCGGTTCACCGAGAGGAAGTAGGCCGACTCGCCGTCGAACGACGGGGGCGCCCAGCTCCGCGTGGGGTCTCCGCCTCGCGGGTCCTCCACCTTCACCACGCGGGCGCCCAGGTCTGCGAGGAGCATCGTCGCGAGCGGGCCGGCCAGAACCCGCGAGAGATCGAGGACGAGCACCCCGTCGAGAGGTGGCCGCCGGCCTGGCGGGATCGATTCGATCACGTGGCCCGCTTGAGCACGACGAGCGTCGTGTCGTCCGCGGGCGGGCCGTCGCCCGTGTGGAGCCGGAAGTCGGCGAGCAGCGCCTCGATGATCGCGCCCGCGGGCCGCCGGAAGAGCCCGATCCCCTCGAGCACGGCCCGGGGTCTCTCGTAGCCCCAGGGCTCGTCGAAGCCGTTGGGCCCCTCGAAGAGCCCGTCCGAGGCGATGAGGAGCGAGGCGCCCCGCGGCAGCTCGACCTCGAGCTCCTCGTACGTGCGTTTCGGACCCTGCCCGAGCGGCAGCCCCGAGACCGCGAGCTCCGTGGAGCGCCCCTCGTGGAGCAGGATGGGGTACGGGTGACCCGCGTTCGCGATGCGTCCCCGGCCCGTCGCGGGATCGAGGCAGAGGAGCGCGAGCGACGTGAACGTGCGCTGCGGCCCGAGCGTGCGGAGCACGCGGTCCACCTCGCCCAGGATCTCGCCCGGCCCCCGGCCCGCCTTGACGAGGCTCGCGAGCGAGGCCTTCACCATGGCCTGCTGGATGCCGCACGAGTAGCCGTGCCCCGCGACGTCCCCCGCCGCGATCCAGAGGCCGCCCGAGGAATCGACGAGGAAGTCGTAGAGGTCGCCGCCCGCCTCCGTGGCCAGCATCGTCTTCACCGAGATCTCGTAGCCGGGAATCTCCGGCGGCTTCTCGGGCAGGAGCGAGAGCTGCATGCGCGAGAGGAGGCCCATCTCGTATTGGACCCGCCGCTCGGACTCGAGACGCCGCACGTATTCGGGGGCCTCCACCTTCACGTCGTCCTCGCGGTCGGGGCGGCTGACCCCCACGAAGCCGAAGACCGCGATCGCGACGAGCGTGAGTCCCGCGACGGCGCCCGGACCCAGGTTCCCGCGGGGATGGACGATCGCGGCCAGGAGGTCGCGGAAGAGAGGAGCCGCGGTCGCGGCCACGAGCAGCGCCGCGAGGCCGTGACTCCGGAACACGAAGCCCAGGATCGACGCCATCGCGAGGCCGAGCGGCAGCGCGAGCGCGGCGCTCACCGGGAGACCCGTCGAGATCCAGAGCCCCCAGAGGCCGATGGTGAGGAGCCACGCCGCGCGGTCCAGCCGGAACCTCAAGAGCGCGAACAGCAGCACGAACGACGCGCTGTCGTAGACCCCTTCGAAAAACGGACTGCGCTGCCCCTCGAAGAGCGGCAGCTGGAACGTGAGCCCGGTGGGGCCGAGATGCGGGGCGAAGCGGGCCGCGAGCGCCGGGACGAGGAGGCTCACGCCCAGGAACGCCGCGCCGCCCGCGAGGCCCCCGAGCAGGGCCCGTCCGCCGCGCGGCAGGAGCTGGCCGTAAGAGAACGCGTCGAGGCTCGTCGTGAAGTTGGGCACCGCGTCGCGGAGGAGCGACTCGGCGACCGTCCAGAGGATCACCGTGAAGGCCCCCATGACGAGGTACGTGAGCAGCACGACGAGGCCGGTGATCACGCCGGCGGACGCCGGCTCTCCGCTCAGGCCGCCGATGAGGACCGAGCCCACGATCCCCACGGCCAGGAAGAGGCCCGCGCGAAACGAGAT
>CAZXSG010000600.1:0-3745 GCA_964643185.1 uncultured Holophagales bacterium | reverse complement strand
TCAAGGACAAGGCGGAGACGAAGCGCATCCGCGCCGAGCAGGGTCCCGAGGCGGCGATCCGCTTCGCCGAGGCCGCGAAGAGCTGAGACTCCCGAAAGGAGTCCCGGAGAGAAAAGGAGGGCGTCATGCCCTCCTTTTTCCTTTGATGAGGTGGAGTGATCCTGGGGGTTTCTCGATAGTGATCCTGGGGGTTTCTCGATCCCCCCAGACCCCCCACCGGAGCGGAAACCGTACCTCGGATCCTGGAGATCTTAGTCTTGTAGACTCAGATCAGCGATGTGCGTGGAATACTTGATATGCTCGCCGTGTTGAGGTGACCATGTCCGAGAACACCGCACCCGCCACCACCACCTATCCCGTCGTTCCCCTCCGTAACGCGGTCCTGTTCCCCGGAGTGGCCTTTCCCATCGCTGCAGGGCGGTCGGGAACCCTCCGGAGCATCGAAACGGCCCTACGCAAGCCCCAGAACCTCGTCTTCGCCGTGACCCAGCGGGAGGACACCGAGGCGGTCGGGCCCGAAGGCCTCTACACCATCGGGACGATCGCCCAGGTCACGAACGTCCAGCGCGGTCCGGGGGGCATGCGCCTCGTTCTCAACGGCCAGCAGCGCGACATCACCATGCGGCTCACCGACAAGAACGGGATGCTCGAGGACGTCGTGGTGCCCGCGCAGGAGATGGCGGCGCTGGACCCGAACGATCCCGCGTTCAAGGGCCTGTACAAGGAGCTGCGCGAGCGCGCGGCCGAGCTCGGCAAGAAGCTGGGCTTCCCGGATGAGGGCATCGACCAGTTCCTCCGGGAAGCCGAGGAGCCGGGCCGCCTGGCCGATCTGGTGGCGGGATACATCGACATCCCGGCCAGTGAGCGGCAGGTTCTCCTCGAGACGCTCTCGGTGGAGGAGCGCCTCCGGCGCACGCTCGTTCATGTGCAGCGCCAGATCACCGTTCTGGCGGCTCAGGAAGACATCAAGTCCAAGGTGCAGTCGGAGATCAGCGACCGGCAGCGCGAGATGTATCTGCGCGAGCAGATGAAGGCCATCCAGAAGGAGCTCGGCGAGGACGGCGGCGACGACGAGAACCTCGAGGAGCTGAAGAAGAAGCTCGACGGCCTGCCGCTTCCCGAGGAGGCGCGTCGCGAGGTGGACCGTGAATGGAAGCGGCTCCAGCGCCTGTCGAAGGACGGCATGGAGGCGCAGGTCGTGCGCACGTATCTCGAGAACGTGGCGGAGCTGCCCTGGGGCGTTCGCAGCGAGGAGAAGCTCGACGTCGCCGAGGCGGCGAAGGTGCTCGACGAGGACCACTACGGCCTCGCGGACGTGAAGGACCGAGTGCTCGAATTCCTTGCGGTGCTGCAGATGCGCCGCCGAAAGGCCGACGCCGAAAAGGCCGAGGCCGCCACGCTCACGGCCACGGAGGGCGACGCCCCGTCGAAGGACGGAGATCCGAAGACTCCCGCCGACGCCAAGCGCGAGGCCGCGCCGAACAAGGGCCGCATCCTTCTGTTCGCAGGCCCTCCGGGCGTCGGCAAGACGTCCATTGCGAAATCCATCGCGCGGGCGATGGGCCGCAAGTACGTGCGCATCTCCCTGGGCGGCGCGCGCGACGAGGCCGATGTGCGCGGGCACAGACGCACCTACGTGGGCGCGATGCCGGGACGCATCATCGCCGGCATGAAGCAGGCGGGCACGAAGAACCCCGTTTTCCTGCTGGACGAGATCGACAAGCTGGGCGTGAGCTATCAGGGGGATCCCGCCGCGGCTCTCCTCGAGGTGCTCGATCCGGCCCAGAACGACAGCTTCACCGATCACTACCTCGGAATCCCTTTCGATCTCTCCGAGGTGCTGTTCGTCGCGACGGCGAATTTCCTGCAGAACATCCCGGGGCCGCTGCAGGACCGCATGGAGGTCGTGAGCTTCTCGGGCTACACCGAAGCCGAGAAGCTCGGCATCGCGCGGACGTATCTCCTGCCGCGGCAGCTCAGGGACAACGGGCTGTCGAGCACCCAGCTGACGCTGGAGGACTCGGCGGTGGCGGCCGTCATCACGGGCTATACCCGGGAGGCCGGAGTTCGTCAGCTCGAGCGCGAGCTGGGTCGTCTGGCACGCAAGGTCGCGCGCAAGATCGCGGCCGGTGAAACGACGGCCGTGACGCTCGCCGCGGGAGACGTCGTGTCGCTCCTCGGAAAGCCCAAGGTGCACCCCGAGAAGATGATCCGGGCCGACGAGGTGGGCGTCTCGACCGGGATGTACTACACGCCGGTGGGCGGCGACATCATGTTCGTCGAGGCCGCGCTCATGCGGGGCAAGGGCGAGGTGATCCTCACGGGACAGCTCGGCGACGTGATGAAGGAATCGGCCCGCGCGGCCTGGACCTTCGCCCGCTCGCACGCCGCGATGCTCGGCATCGCGGAGGATTCCTTCGAGCGGGATCTCCACGTGCACGTGCCCGCGGGCGCCATTCCCAAGGACGGTCCGTCCGCGGGAATCGCGATGGCCTCGGCCCTCGTCTCGGCTCTGTCGAAGAGGCCCGTGCGGCACGACCTCGCCATGACGGGCGAGATCACGCTCTCCGGCCGTGTGCTGCCGATCGGCGGTGTGAAGGAGAAGGTGCTCGGCGCGGTACGCGCCGGAATCCGCACCGTGGTGCTGCCGAAGGAGAACGAGGCGGATCTCGACGATCTGCCGAAGGACGTCCTCGAGCTCCTCACGGTGCACGCGGTCTCTGATCTGGGCGAGGCGCTCGCGATCACGCTCCGGGGGGCCTCGTTCCAGAACGGACAGCTCCTCTTCGGCGTGCCGGCCGCGGCGCCCCGGGTCGCGGACGGTCCCGAGATCCACTGAACTCTGCTGAAACTCTGAACCCGCCGGCCCATCCGATTTCCGCGCTCCGCGCGTAGCATCCTCCCGCTGGCCCCGGACCGGGCTGGCGGGAGGATTTTTCATGATCGTGAACCGACGAATGGCCGTGCTGGCCCTCGCGCTGGCTCTGGCCGCGCCCGCCTTCGCCAAGGAAGAGAAGCTCGAGTGGAAGAGCGGCGAGGAGAAGGCCATGGGCTTCCTCGTGACGCCCGAGGGCAAGGGGCCGTTCCCGGCCGTGATCGTCATCCAGGAGTGGTGGGGGCTCAACGACTGGGTGAAAGACCAGGCGCGCGCGCTCGCGAAGGAAGGCTACGTCGCTCTCGCGGTGGACCTCTATCGCGGCAAGGTCACCGCCAATCCGGATGAAGCCCACCAGTACATGAGCGGTCTGTCTCAGGATCAGGCCGTGCGGGATCTGAAGTCCGCGTTCGCGACCCTGGCAGCGCGGTCCAACGTGAAGCCGAACAAGATCGTTTCGGGGGGCCGGTGCCGGGGCGGCCGCTATCCGCACGACCCGCCGACCGCGGAGCCGGCCCCCTTTCCCCGCCCGAACCCACGGGGCCGACCCCCCCCGCGGACGAGGCCGCGCCCTTCGCGGTCCAGTGGCGGAGGGCGGCGACCTGGGCGGGGGCGAGGGGGTCGCCCTTCTGGGGCATGGCGGGCGGGTCGCCCGGCACGGCGTCGATCAGCGCGCTCTCGTCGGGCTTGCCGGGGACGACCGCCGGGCCCCCCTCCCCCCCCTTGAAAAGGGCGTCCGGGGTGGCGAGCGACAGGCCCCCCTTGGGCGAAGTTTCGCCGTGGCAATGGACGCACCGGGCCTCAAGGATCGGGGCGACCCGGTCCCGGAAGAGGTCGTCCCCGGCGGCGCCGGACGGGCCTGCCGCCAGC
>CAZXSG010000599.1:0-3746 GCA_964643185.1 uncultured Holophagales bacterium | reverse complement strand
GCCCCATGAGAGCGATGTAGCTGACATATCCAGCTACAGACACCGGAATGATCTGCCTTTCACTCGATTTCCCGAGAAACTCGCCGATGTCAGCGATCGGCTCACGAAAAGCCGGAAAGTCGACGAGCCCGATTTCCTGTCCAAGCAAGGCGCTCCCCACGCCGAGCCTGATCAGGCCATAGCCGAGAAAGGCAAGCGCCACCAACATCCCGGCATGCTTTCGCATGAGCCTCCTTTGCCGAGGTCACCATACACCTCGTCTCAGGAATGTCCGGGCCTGTGGCCGCTTTCCGTGTTGAAGACCTTCATCGGGTGGCGCTCGAACGTCCACTTCCCATCGGCCCCGCGGCTGAACGCGAAAACCTGGTAGGGCCCCGAGCGCTCCACCGATTCGAACGCGGAAACGGACGCCCTCGTGAAGCCCCACTGCTCGGACGCCGTGCGGATCAGCTCGAACACCTCGAGCGCTTCCTTCTCGAGGTCCGCGGTCGCGGACTGTGGGACTGTGGCGACGTACTCGAGCGAGAACTGGTCCTGGTCGGTGTGCCGTTCGCCGTGCTCCACCCCCCACACGAGAAGGCACTGGGTCACCTTCACCACCTTGCCCGAGGGGAGGTGCTGCTCACAGACGGGTGTCTTGAACCCACCCGGGGGCTCCATGCAGCCGGCCGTCAGTACCGCGAGGAGAAGAAGTACGATCGGTGTTCTTTGCGCCACAAACCACCCCTCGCGGAGGGTACGCCCGGCCCGCCGATCGAACGTATGAACTCTCTGCATGAGGTGATGCGCCGGCGGGGAGCTGATGCAGGTGCCTCATGGCCGTTGCCAGGAAACGTCCCGATGTTTCACCCGTGAGGTCAGGTTCGATTCCGGCCTCCCGGAGGTGGACCATGCCCACGACCAAACAGATCCCCCGCGACGAGTGGCGCCGCTACTTCGAGATCTTCGCGGCCCGGCACCGCTCGGGCCTCGTGACGCTCCGCGTGATGGACGCGGACCTCGGTTGCCAGGTCGAGGCGCGCGATCAGGCGCTCAAGGACGTCAGCGTCGAGCGCACGGCCCACGGGGAGACGATCCTCATGCTCCTGGGCGATTCGGAGAGGACCCCGCTCGTGAAGTGCGTGGAGGACCCCGAGGAGGTGCTCGTGAAGGCCGCCGACGAGCACGGCGACGAGGTCATCGAGATCGTCTCGCGTAGCGGGCCCCGTCTGCTGCTGAGCTTCCGGAGCCCGGCCCTCATCGAAGCCCGCCACTGACTTCCCCGCCGGGCCGGCCTGCGTCCGCGCGAAACGCGGCACTCATCTTGCGAATGGAAAATTTGCAAGGGAGACAGGATGAACGTCAGCCGGCTCGCGGCCCCCGGCGTCACGGAAGCTCAGCCCGCGGCCTTCCTGACCGACGACGCCTCCCGGATCGTGCTCTGGAACGCGGGCGTGGAGCGGCTCCTCGACCGAACGGCCACCTGTCAGATCCCGGCCGCCCTCAGCGCGATGCTGATCGGTGGCGGCCGCGGTGTCCTCACGTGCACCGAGCTGCTGCAGATACCCGGCCCGCCGAGCTTCACCGTGTACTCCCTACATTCCCGCGAGGAAGCGGGTAAGTCCTGCCCGCTGACCGAACGTGAGCTCGAGATCGTCGGCCTCCTCGCGGACGGGTACTCCTCCCTCAACATCGCGGCGCGCCTCAGCCTCTCGCACGCGACCGTGAGGAACCACGTCCAGAGAATTCTCCAGAAGATGGACGTGCACAGCCAGGTTCAAGCCGTGTCGGTTTCGCTTCGGAAGCGTTGGATCGGGTCGTGCGGGAACTCGCGGATTCGGGCTCGGACGTTCCCTTTGGACCTCATCGCCAGGCAGGCGAGCTTCCCGGCGGTCTCGCCCCGGCCGAAGCCTCTCTGAGGAGCCGTCGCGCGCCCACTAGAATCCCGCCATGCGCAGCGCGATGGTCCTGGCCGCCCTCCTGACGTGTGCCTTCCCCTTCCCCGCAGCAGGGCAGAAGGCCAAGCCCGTCTACCCCAGCGAGACGCCCGAGAAGTTCACGCCCACGAACCACGGCTTCGACCACGAACGCCGCGACGTGATGATCCCCATGCGCGACGGCGTGAAGCTCCACACCGTGATCCTCGTGCCCAAGGGCGCGAAGGGCGCGCCGATGCTCCTCACGCGGACGCCCTACGACGCGACGGCGCTCACGAAGCACGCCGAGAGCCCGAACCTTTCCCGCGTGCTCTACGGGTACGACAACGCCACCGACGTCATCGTCGAGGGCGGCTACATCCGCCTGCTGCAAGACATCCGTGGCAAGCACGGCTCGGAGGGCGACTACGTGATGAACCGCCCGCTGAGCGGACCGCAGAACCCCACGTCCGTGGACCACGCGACCGACACCTACGACACCATCGACTGGCTCGTGAAGAACGTGCCGGAGTCGAACGGCAGGGTCGGCATCCTGGGAATCTCGTACAACGGCTTCCTGCCGCTCATGGCGCTCGTCAACCCGCACCCTGCGCTGAAGGTCTCCGTGCCCATGAACCCCATGGTCGACGGCTGGAAGGGGGACGACTGGTTCCACAACGGTGCGTTCCGCCAGCAGGGCATGGGCTTCATCTACACGCAGCAGGCGACGCGCAAGAGCGAGGTCCCCTGGTACGCGAGCCACTTCGACGATTACGACATGTTCATGGAAGCGGTTTCGGCCGGAGAGCTCGGCAGGCGCCGCGGCATGGAGCAGGTGGGCTTCTGGCGGAAGATCCTCGAGCACCCGTCGTACGACGCGTACTGGCGCGACCAGGCCGTGGACAAGATCCTCGCGGCGCGTCCGCACACTGTGCCGGTGCTCATCGTGCACAGCCTGTGGGACCAGGAAGACATCTACGGCGCGATCGCCGTGTACGAGGCGCTCGAGCCCAAGGACAAGGCGAACGACAAGGTGTTCCTCGCGATGGGCCCCTGGCACCACGGCCAGATGATCAAGGACGGCAGCTCGCTCGGCGCGCTGAAGTTCGGGAGCGACACCGCGAAGGAGTTCCGTCGCGAGGTCCTGCGGCCGTTCCTGGATTCGTATCTCAAGGACGGTGCGCCGGCGGCGAAAGTTCCGCCGGTCTTCGCGTACGAGACGGGCACGAACACGTGGCGGCGCGGAACCACCTGGCCTCTCGTCGCGCCGAAGCCCACGCCGCTGTATCTGAACGCGGGGCTGAAGGCCGGCTTCACGGCGTCCGCTACGGGCGGCTCCACGTTCGAGGAGTACGTCTCCGACCCTGCCAAGCCGGTGCCGTTCCGCGCGCGCCCCATCGACGAGAAGGGCGCAGGCTGGTCCCGCTGGCTCGTGGACGACCAGCGCGAGGCCTCGGGCCGAACGGACGTCCTCACGTACGTGTCCGACGTTCTCACCGCGCCCCTGAAGATCAGCGGCACGCCCTGGGCGAACCTCGTGGCGTCGACGAGCGGCACCGACTCGGACTGGGTCGTGAAGCTCATCGACCTGTATCCCGACGAGGTCGCCGAGCAGCCCGAGATGGGCGGCTACCAGCTCATGGTCTCGGGCGACATCTTCCGCGGCCGCTACAGAGAGAGCCTCGAGAAGCCCACGCCCCTCGCGGCAGACAAGCCGCTCGAGTACCGCTTCCTGCTCCCCACGGCCAATCACGTGTTCCTGCCGGGGCACCGCGTGATGGTGCAGGTGCAGTCCAGCTGGTTCCCTCTGTACGACAGAAACCCGCAGACGTTCGTGCCCAACATCTTCTG
>CAZXSG010000598.1:0-3757 GCA_964643185.1 uncultured Holophagales bacterium | reverse complement strand
GTGCTCGCCGTGGCACTGGAAGCGGAAGTGGCCCGGCTCGATGACACCGGCATGGACGGGGCCGACCGCGACCTCGTGGACCTCGTCGCCCTCGACCCGGAAGAAGTTCGTCACCCCGGGAACCGGCTCGCCGAACACCTCGTGCCCCGGCCGCCCGGACCTCTGGAAGCGCACGGGCTTGAGCCAGGGATGGCCTGTCGGCTCGACGCCGAGCTGCTCGGCGATCTCGCGCTCGAAGAGGTGCACCTCGGGACACTCCGGCGTGAGGGACTCGAAGCGGTCCCCGGCCGGGCGGGTTCTCACGAGACCCAGCTCGCTCGCCTCGTCGTCGGCGAGCACGGCGAGGAGCTCGACGGCGCCATCGGCCTCCCTCGCGAAGAAGGAAGCGACACGGCACTCCGAGGCAACCGCGTCCAGCACGGCCGCGCGGAATGCCCCGGCAGCAACGAGGGGAACGTCGGCGAGAAGGGCGGGCTCGGCATTGCGAAGGAGCAGGAAGGGGCCGTCCATCTCAGGACCCTCCCAGGAGCCTCGCGGAGTCGTGGAGCAGTTTCGAGAGCCACTCGGGAATCCACACACCCATCAGCACGACGAGCGCGAGGCTCGCCACGATGGGAAGCGTCTTGAACGGGGATTCCTTGAACGTGCGCCCCTCGGCATCGTCGGGCGGCACCCCCTGCACCACGGCGAGGACCGTGGCTCCCATCCCGATGAAGATGACCGCGAGGAAGAAGAGGTAGAGCCCCGAGACGACGTAGCGGCCGTTGTCCATCGCGGCCGTGAGGATCGACAGCTCGCTCACGAACGGCCCAAACGGAGGCGAGCCGGTGATCGCGAAGAAGCCGGCGAGGAACAGTCCCGCGGAGAGCGGCAGCCGCCGCAGGGCGCCCGTGACGTCCTCGAGACGCTTGCTCTTGAACGCGCGGTGGATGTTCCCGGCCGCGAGGAACAGCACGCCCTTCGTGAGCGCGTTGTTCACCGTGTGGAGGAGGGCCGCGAAGATCCCGGCGCCGCCGATGCCGATGCCGAGCACGAGGATCCCCATGTGCTCGACGCTGGAGTACGCGAGGAGGCGCTTGAAGTCGCGCTGGCCGACCATGAAGGCGGCGGCGGTCCCCATGGAGACGAGGCCGAACACGATGAGGAGCTGCCGCGCGAAGACCCCCTGTCCCGCGGCGTCGGCGATGCGGTATGCGCGGAGGAGAGCCAGGAACGCGCACGTCGTCATGCCGCCCGAGAGGAGCGCGCCGACGACGCCGGGCGCCTCGCCGTACGCGTCGGGCTTCCAGGTGTGGAGCGGCGCGAGGCCCATCTTCGTGCCGTAGCCCACGAGGAGGAACACGAACGCGGTGCGCACCCAGGGCGCGGGCAGGAGCGCCGCGCGGGCGACGAGATCGGGGAACAGGAGAATCGGCTCGCCCAGACCGAGGCGCGCGCCGTACGCCAGGAACAGCGTTCCGAGGAGCGCGAGCGCAATGCCGACCGAACCGATCATGAGGTACTTCCACGTGGCCTCGAGGGAGCTCTGGTTCTGGTTGAAGTACAGGAGCACGGCGGTCGCGAGCGTCGTGGCCTCCATGGCCACCCACAGGATCGTGAGGTGCTGAGCGAGCGCGAAGAGGCTCGTCATGCCGAGGAAGAACAGCAACGCCGTGCAGAACACGCGGTTCGGCCGGTTGGAGCGGAGGCGCAGGTAGCCGATGCAGTAGAGCGCGCAGACGCAGAACAGCGTCGAGACGACGAGCACCACGAGACGCCCGAGCGCATCGAAGCGGAGCCAATCCGACACCCGGGCCGTGCGGCCGGCCGCGATCACCACCGCCGCGGTCGCGAGGTGGACGAAGGAAACCAGGGCGACGAGCCACGGCCGGAGACGGTCCGCCGGCAGGAGGAACGCGACGAGCGCGCCGAGGAGCGGAACGAGCACGAGAGACAGAGCCATCCCTACTCCCTGAGCCTCGACAGCCGTTCGGTGTCGAGGGACGAGAACTCGCGCTGGATGTGGTTGAGGACGATCCCCATGACGAAGATGCCCACGAGGAGGTCGAGCAGGACGCCGACCTCCACGATCATCGACTGGTAGAGCAGCAGGCCGAACACGTAGATCCCGTTCTCGAGCACGAGATAGCCGGTGACCTGCGAGATCGCCTTGCGGCGCGTCGTGAGGCCCAGAAAGCCCGCGAACAGAGTCGCGAGCGAGGCCGGGACGAAGAGGCCGGTGCGGTCGGCCTCCGCGAGCGGCAGGTGGTCGCTGAAGAGGAGCGCGAGCGCCGTCCCGCCCGCGCAGAGAAAGAGGGTGGGCACGAACCCGACATAGGGCTCGATCTCGTGGCGGATGTGGACGTCCCTGAGGGCCTTCAGCAGGAGCCGCGGAATCACGATGCCCTTGATCGCCACGGTCGCCACGACGAGCGCGCCGAGCCGCACCGTGACCTCCGATTCCACGCAGAGCGCCAGCCCGCCCAGGAGCAGCCCCTGCAGCGCGACCCCGCGGATCGCGGAGCGGAGGTTCGCCGTCCCGAGGATGAAGAAGTTCGTGAGGAGGAGGAGGATCAGGATCGAATCGGCAACGGGCGGCATGGCGTTACCTCAGGACCAGCACGACCGCGAATCCCCCGATGAGGCTTGCGGTGACGAGGAGCTGCGGCACACGGACGAGCTGGAGTCGCGCCATGCCGCTCTCGACGAGGCCGATGATCACGCCGGCCGTGAGCACGCCGCCGAGCATCGCGGCCGCGTCGGCGAGGGGGACTCCCGTCTCGGGGAGGAGCACGTCCACGATGAGCGCGCTGAAGACGAACAGCTTGACCGCGCTGCCGTAGAGGATGAGCCCCAGGGCCGGCCCGCTGTGGTCGAGCACCATCACCTCGTGGATCATCGTGAGCTCGAGGTGCGTGCTCGGATCGTCGAACGGGACGCGCGAGTTCTCCGCGAGGAGCACGATGGACCAGCTCGCGACCACGAGGACGAGCGCGGCGCTCGCCCGGTGCCAGGTGGCGCCGTCGACGGCGAGGAGCGTCGAGAGCGAGGTCGTGCCCGAGGTCCTCGACAGCGCGAGGAGCCCGAAGAAGAGCGCCGGCTCCGCGAGCGCCGAGAACGTGAGCTCGCGGGCCGCCCCCATTCCCTCGAACGCCGATCCGGTGTCGAGCGCCGCCGCGGTGGTGGCGAAGCGCGACAGCGCGAACAGGTAGACGAACAGAATGAAGTCGCCCGTGAACGCGATCGGCGCGCGTTCTCCGCAGAGAGGCAGGAGCAGCGAGGCGAGCAGCGGAACGACGACGGCCACCGCGGGCCCGGCGAGGAACACCCAGGTCGTGGTGCCGCTCAGGACCGTTCCCTTCCGGAGCAGCTTTCCGATGTCGTAGTAGACCTGCAGGAGCGGCGCGCCCTTTCGTCCGGCGACGAGGGCCTTCGTCCTCGTGATGATCCCTGGCAGGAGCGGAGCCGTGAGAACGACGAGGAGGAACTGCAGAACCGTGGTCATTGGGCACTCCAGGCGAGGAGCACGACGAGCGTGACCCCGAGGTACACGAGATAGAGCTGCATGCGTCCGTGCTGGATGTAGCGGGCGAACCCGAGCACCCATCGGCCGCGACGGAAGAGGGGCAGGAGCGCCCGGTCGAGCACGGTGTCGGGGTAGTGGCTCTCGAACGAGGCGGCAGACCCGTCCGCGGCGTCCTTCGGCGCCGCGGCGGTGTGCGCGGCGTCCTTCGGCACCGCGGACTGTGGAAAGATCGGGAACGGGCGAGGACGGTGC
>CAZXSG010000597.1:0-3765 GCA_964643185.1 uncultured Holophagales bacterium | reverse complement strand
TGTCTTCGAGCCGTTCCAGCAGGCCGACGGCTCCACGAGCCGCAAGTACGGCGGGACCGGCCTCGGGCTCGCGATCAGCCGCGAGATCGCGGGCCTCCTCGGAGGCGAGATCCGCCTCGTGTCGGAGGCGGGCAAGGGCTCGACGTTCACGCTCTATCTGCCCCAGGCGTACGTGCCCAAGCCCGTGCCCAGGCCCGAGTCCCCGACCGCGCTGGCTTCGCTTGCAGAGCCGATCGCCGTGAAGGCGCTCCCGGCCGCCGCCGAGAACTCACCGCTCTACCTGAGCGACGACCGCGAGGACATCCATGCGGGCGAGCGCGTGCTCCTCATCGTCGACAACGACGAGAGCTTCGCCCGCGTGCTCCTGGATCAGGCCCGGGGGAGGGGGTTCAAGGGCATCGGCACCCCGCGCGGGGCCGACGCGCTCGTCTTGGCCCGGGAGCGGCGCCCCGACGCCATCACGCTCGACATCCGCCTCCCCGACATCGACGGCTGGCGGGTGCTGGACCGTTTGAAGAGCGACACCGCGACGCGGCACATCCCGGTGCACGTCATCACCACAGAGGAGGAAAGCCACCGGGGCTTCGAGCTGGGCGCGTTGGGGGTCCTCAACAAGCCCATCGTGGAGAAGAGCTCCCTCGAGAAGGTGTTCCAGGACCTGAGCGACTTCCTCAAGACGCCGCCGCGCAACGTGCTCGTGGTGACCCGCCCCGGCAACGGCTCGGACGAGCTCCTCGCGACGCTCGCGGGCATCGGAGCCGAGGTGAGGTCGGCGGCGCCGGGCAACGAGCTGCTGGGGGCCCTCGAAGAGAAGCAGCCCGGCTGTCTCGTGGTGCCCGTGGGTGAGGCCGTCGATTCCGCGCCGGGCCACGCGCTCCTGGACGCCGCACGGCTCTGTGCCCGGCGGGGGATTCCGATCGTCGTTTACTCGCCGTCGCCGCAGAGCCGCCGGGCCGACGCCCTCGTCGCGAAGCTGACGACGGTGACGCCGATCCGCCGCGTCCAGTCGCTGGAGCGTCTGCTGGATCAGACCGTGATGATCCTGCACGTCCCGGTCGGCGAGCTCCTTCCCGAGAAGCGCGAGACGATCGAGTCGCTCTACGAGAGCAAGCTCGTGCTCGCCGGCAAGAAGGTCCTCGTGGTGGACGACGACATCCGCAACATCTTCGCGCTCACGAGCGTTCTCGAGCGGCAGAACATGGAGGTTCTCTCGGCCGAGACGGGACGCGAGGCGATCTCGACGCTCGAGCGCGTGCCCGAGATCGACATCGTGCTCATGGACGTGATGATGCCGGACATGGACGGGTACGACACGATGCGCGCGATTCGCAGGAACGCGCGGTTCAAGGACCTTCCGATCATCGCGGTCACGGCCAAGGCCATGAAAGGGGACCGCGAGAAGACGCTCGAGGCCGGGGCCTGGGACTACCTTTCCAAGCCCGTCGATCCCGACCACATGCTTTCCGTGATGAGAGCCTGGCTGTACCGTTGAACGCAGCATGACGACCCGGGCGAGCATCCTCCTCGTCGACGACAGCCCGGAGAAGCTCATGACGCTCTCGGCGGTGCTGGAGGGCCTCGCCGAGGACGTCGTCACGGCGCGCTCGGGCCGCGAGGCGCTGCGTCTCGTTCTGAACCGCGAGTTCGCGGTGATCCTCCTCGACGTCCGCATGCCCGACATGGACGGTTTCGAGACGGCCGGCCTGATCCGTCAGCGGCCCAGCTCGGAGCACACGCCCATCATCTTCCTCACCGCCCTCGACGACGTGGAGTTCTCGGCCACCGGGTATGCGCTCGGAGCCGTGGACTTCATCACGACCCCCGTCCGGCCCGAGGTGCTGCGGTCCAAGGTCGGGGTCTTCCTGGACCTCTTCAAGAAAGCCCGGCAGATCAGCCGGCAGGCCGAGGCGCTGAGGCGGCGTGCCGAGCAGCTCCACCAGCTTTCGCGCGCGTCCCTCGCGATCAACGGCGCGCTGACGCTGGCGGAGATGCTGGACGTCGCAACGTCGTTCTCGCGCGAGCTCGTGGGAGCCGACGAGGCCGTCACGCTCGCGTACCTCGAGCCGGGCACGATGCGGCTCATGTCGGCGGTGTCTCTCGCCGACGCGGGGCCTCACGACAGGAGGCGCGCGCTCGAGGAGGCCGCCGCGTTCACGGGGAGCCTTCCCGGGGAGCAGAAGGCCGCGCGGTTCTCGGCGGAGGAGATCGCGGACCCGCAGCGCGCGGCGCGGTCGCGCCTCGCCGCCCCGCTCACGGGACGCGACGGCCGCAACATGGGCTGGCTCGCCGTGGCGGGCAGCCCGCCGCGGACGTTCAGCGCCGAGGACGAAAGCCTTCTCACGCAGCTCGCGCAGGTCACGTCGATCGCGCTCGAGAACACGCTCATCAGCGAGGCGCGCGAGGCCAACCGGCTGAAGGACGAGTTCCTCACGACGCTTTCGCACGAGCTGCGCACACCGCTCACGGCGATCCTGGGGTGGGTGCGGCTCCTCAAGGGCACGAAAGGACCCCCCTCGGCGGGACAGCTCGCGCACGGCCTCGCCGTCATCGAGCGCAACGTGAAGGTGCAGGCGCGGCTCATCGAGGACCTCCTCGACGTCTCGCGCATCATCGCGGGCAAGCTCAGTCTGGATCCGGGCGAGGTGGTGCCGGCGTCGGTCGCGCGGGCCGTGCTCGACGCCATGCTCCCGGCGGCCGAGTCCAAGGGGATCGCACTGACGCTCCACGTGGCGCCAGAAGTCGAAGAGATGGCGTCCATGGCCGGCGACGCGGACCGCCTCCAGCAGGTCGTGTGGAACCTCGTGACGAACGCGCTCAAGTTCACGCCGAAGGGGGGCCGCGTCGAGGTCCGGCTCGAGCGCCCCGACGAGCGCCTGCGCATCACGGTGAAGGACGACGGGCGCGGCATCAGCCCGGGGTTCATCAAGCACGTGTTCGACCGGTTCCGGCAGGCCGATAGCTCCACCACGCGCTCGCAGGGCGGCCTCGGCATCGGGCTCGCGCTCGTGCGCCACATCGCCGAGCTGCACGGAGGCGGCGTCTCGGTCGAGAGCCCCGGGCTCGACAAGGGAGCGACGTTCACAGTGTCGTTGCCCGTCCTGCCGCCCGGGCCGCGCCTTTCGCGTCCGGTGCTCGCGGAGGGTCCGTCGCGCGGCTTCGATGCGGGACAACCCACGCTCGAAGGAATCTCGATCCTCGTCGTCGACGACGAGCCCGACGCCCGCGAAGTGCTCCGCGAGATCCTGCGCGGGGCGGGGGCTCACGTGGAGACGGCGGGGTCCACGGAAGAAGCGCTCCAGCGCGTGTGCGACGAGCCCTTCGACCTTCTCGTGAGCGACATCGGGATGCCCGTGGCCGACGGCATCGCGCTCATCCGCAGCGTGCGTTCCTCGAACGCCGCCACCGTTCCCGCGCTGGCGGTCACCGCGTACGCCCGCGAGGAGGATCGCAACCAGGCGCTCTCGGCGGGCTTCGACGCGCACCTCGTGAAGCCGCTGGAGCCCGCCGACCTCATCCGCACGGCCGCGGAGCTGACCCGCGCGACGCGGTTCCGGCGGCGGCCCCCGTCCTCGGCGCGAATCCCCGCTCCAGCGCAGGTTGCGTCAGAGCCGGTCGCGTCCGAACCGGTCGCGCCGGATCCGACGGTTTCCTGCGGTCGGAGGGTTCTCCTCGTCGAGGACAGCGCCGACACGCGGGACGCCCTCAAGGAGCTGCTGGAGCTCGACGGGCACCGGGTCGAGGTCGCGGCGAGCGGGCAGGAAGGCA
>CAZXSG010000596.1:0-3765 GCA_964643185.1 uncultured Holophagales bacterium | reverse complement strand
GCGCGGGGGGGCCCAGGCCCGACCGGGGTCCGGCGGGCTTCCCCGCCGCACCGTTGCTGCTGTTCGTGGGCGGGGCTGAGACGCATACGGTCTTTCCGTGTCTTCTCATGGGCGTGAAGGGCGTTCTGCCGTTCGACTCACCGGGCAAGGAGGTCCTCGCGGCGATGAGCGCCGTGTCGTCCGGCTCGCTCTGGACTCCGCGGCCCGTCCCCACGCCATGGATCGACCGCATCGCGGCGATGGGACTTCCCGAGGGGGACGGCACGTTCACGAAGTCCGAGAGCCGCGTGCTCGAGGGCGTCCGCGACGAGCTCACGAACAAGGAGATCGCTCACAAGCTCGGCGTCACGGAAGCGACCATCAAGTTCCACGTGACGAACCTGCTCAAGAAGACGGGCATGAAGCACCGCCGGGAGCTCACGAAGCCCGCGAACGAAGGTCTGCGGATTCAGCCGGAGTGATTTCAGCAGGCTCTCGTCAAGGGAGCCTCCGCAGGGGGAAGACCTCGAGCGGCATGGACTCCGGTCCCCCTCCCTCGAAGATCGAGCTGGCGTATCCCACGAACGGCTGATCGCTCGACACCGACAACCAGAAGGCCTCGCTGTCGTCTTCGACACCATCGAAGGGAACGAACGGAGGCTGGATGCCGTTGAACTGTGCGACGGCACGAGGGCCGACTTCGAAGACCCTCTGGTCGAATTGGCCAGACCGCAGCGAGTGCAGGCGAACCACGAACGTGGCTGCCTCTGTGCCACCGTTCGCGAGCGTCAGGTTCACCCGGCGCCGATGGAGGTCCTGGGGCAGGGAACTGCATCGAGAGCTGAGGTCGACGGCCCCGAGCTCGATGTGGTTCGTCGTCGCGAGTGAACCCGCCGGCACCATCTCGTCGAAGACGGGCAGCGGCACGCGCCCCAGCGTCACCGTATCCGCGTCCGAGCCTTGCGGACGACACAGGAGCCTTTCGACCAGGCGTTTCATCTCTGCAGAGACGGCGAGGCCTTCGGACAGCTCGATCGCAACGAAATCGACGCCTCCCCGGGGGAAGACATCACAAAGCCGTCTCGAATGGTCCGGCTCGACGACGACCGGGCCCTGGGAGCACGGCCCGGCAAAGAACGGAAGCGTCCTGTACGAGGATGCGGAGGTGCCGAAATTTCGGATGTGAACACTGCTACGCCATGACCTGAACTCCAACGTCCCGTCGGGTAGGGATCGGGTGTCCGTCAGAACCGAGACGACGGGAAGGAAGACGACGCGGCTCTCGCCGCTTGCGAGCTGCGAGACAGAGAGAATGAGAGCCGTCAAGAGGGACCACCAGGGGTGTTTCATCTGGATCCTCATCGGCCTGCCCTCATCGGAGAGGTCGTAGTGGAAATACCTGCAAGGGCATCGTGTCCGTTCCCCGGCTATCGAATACCGAGCTCAGGTAGCCAACATAGGGCTGGTCAGACGTCACCGACGCCCAAACGTAGGTGTTGTTGATGTCAACCGACTCCGGGTATGGTGCGTAGTCCGGTTGAACGCCGTTGATCTGACGCACCTCCCTCGGCTCGAGCTCGAAGGAAAGGGTACTCAACACCGGCCCAGTACGGAGGGGAAAGAACTGCACAGTGAAGGTCGCCCGAGCGTCCCCCCCGTTCGCTAGGGTCAAGTTGACACGCCTGGGGTATGCCTCCTCGGGCAATTTGGAGCATGCCTCTGTCAGATTTCGACCCCCCAGATTGATATAGTTTGTAGTCGTCGTGGTGCCGGCTGCGAAAAGGCCCGAGAACGTTGGGAGAGATGCGCCGCCCAGGTGGATGACCTCAGTAAATGGTCCGCAAGCGCTACGCGACTTTGTACGATACATCTCGGCCGCCACGGCCACATTGGCGCCGACTTCCAGGGCGATGAAGTCGACCGGGCGATCACTGGCCGAACAGACATCTCTGCCCGCGCCTGGGCCCAGAGGGCTCTGAATGAAGCAGGCCGGAGAAAAGAACGAGACGGCCTTGATATCACCCGGCTGCGCTCCGAAGTTTCGCAAGAAGGTTCGACTGCGCCTAGCCCTCCCTTCTACGCCACCCTGGGGTAGCGGGCTCTCCCCGATGTCTGCCCGAATGACAGGCACAAAGATGAGATTCTGCTGGTTCTGGGCCTCCGCTGGCATGCAGAACAGGAATGGCAGAAAGAGCAATTCGGTGCGTTTCATTCGCATTCCTCCGCTTCCCAGGGCGCCCTCATGGCAGCCGCCGCAAAGGGAAGACTTCGAGCGGCATTGATTCCGGGCCTCCACCCTCAAAGATCGAACTTGCGTATCCCAGAAACGGCTGGTCACTCGAGACCGAAAGCCAGAAGGACTCGCTGTAGACCTCCTGGCCACTATCGCGAGGAACGGAACTGGGCTGAATTCCGTTGAACTGTGCGACTGCGCGGGGGCCGAGCTCGAACACCTTCTCATCGAACTGCCCGAGGCTGAGGGAGTAGAGCCGAACGACAAACGTGGCGGGTTCTAGCCCTCCGTTTGCCAGAGTGAGGTTCACGCGCCGCCGATGGAGATCCCGCGGAAGAGTGCTACAGAGCGATGTTAGGTTGGCTCCGCCCAGCTCTATGTGGTTGCTCGTCCCCAAGACTCCAGCAGGAATCAGCTCGTCGAAAACGGGAAGTGGGACGCGACCCAGGGTGACGGTCTCTCGAACCAGAGACTGCAGCCCGCAGCCCACCCGATCCGAGAGCCGCCGTAGCTCGGCGGAAACCACCATGCCCTTCGGCAGCTGCACCGCCAGGAAATCGATTCCGTCACGGGGGATCCCGTCGCAAAGAGGACGTGAGCTTCCTGGCTCGATCGAAGCCGGCCCGACGCAAGGCCCGGCAAAGAATGGAAGGGTGCTGTATGCGGCCGTTGCCGGGCCGAAATTTCGAACGCGATTGCTCGTCCGCCAGCTCCTGAGCTCCGAGCCGCCCCCCGGGAGGGGCCTCGTCTCCGTCAACACCGACACGACGGGGACGAAGACCACACGATCCTCTCCCCACGCCGGGTTTGCGCCAGCGACCTGCACCGCGAGGAGCCACGCCAAAACCGGGGCACGGCTGCCGAAGGCACTCATACGCACTCCTCCACTCAGTAGTGTCGGCGAGGAGCGGTGCCTAACCAGCGGTCGGAAGACCTGCCTGAGCTGGATCGCTCAGCGCATCGATCGGAGCGACAAGATCTCGAGCCACATGGCCTGGGGCTGGCGATGGAAGATAGCTAGACTAGAACGAACAGGTCGTCGCGTACATCGAGCTGTCGTCGAGAGGCACCTTGCCCCCGCCCGTCTTGACGCCCCACTCGCCGGTGGAGCGATTGCGCGTGAGGATGCCCTTTGCCCCGGCGACCGCGGCCATGATCTTGTGTCCCTGCACGAGCGCGACTTTGAGCTCGAGCGCGAACGGCGCGCCGGTCATGCCGCCCTTGCAGGCCATGAGCATGATTTTCACCGGACCGGTCAGCCCGCTGTCGGACAGCATCTTCGCCAGCTCCACCGCCGTCTTCCTCCCGAGCTTCGTGGTCGAGCCGTGCGCGTGAACGACGAGATCGTCGCAGCCAGCGAGCAGCTCGTTCTTCCCTGTCATCTGGGACTCCAGCACGATGGGGAATCCCGTCTCGGCGTGAAGGGCCGCGGCGCCGCGGTCCACGGCAGAGTCCCCTTCGTTCATGCGTACGATCACTCCGGCCATCGTCGTTCGGCAGCGCAAGGCGTGGACACGCCCGTGCATAACCGGCGCCTTCATTCATTTTGGCAT
>CAZXSG010000595.1:1764-3768 GCA_964643185.1 uncultured Holophagales bacterium | reverse complement strand
CCTGGTCGGGCCGGGTCTCCTCTTCCGCGAAACCGCGGAAGCGGACCCGGTCCTTGAGCCCACCCGCCTCTTCCACCAGGGTGGGAGCCACGTGGTTTCGAGGCGGTACGGTTCGACCCGACGCCCGCTCGTAGGACACGACGACCGCGACGAGCGTTCCGGGGAAGGCCACGTCGAGGACCCGCCGCAAGAAGCGACGCGTCCCCGCTCTCACGGCGTCTCCCCCTGCGAGGTCGCCGCGCCGAACGACGGCGTGCTCACTGCGCGGCCGCCGAAATCGCGAGCACAGTGAGCGAGGGGGCGCCGGTGAACGTGTCGAGCGCGACGTTCGCGGTGACGTCGACGCGCGGCGGCCGATCGCCGGGCGACAGCTCCGCGAGGTTCCAGCCCACTCCGGGGAGGGGCACACTGCCGTCGCGAAACACGACCCGGAGTCCGCTCTCGCCCACGGCCTTGCCGCGCCCGTCCCAGCCCAGATTCCGGAACAGGAAGAGCGGCTTGGGGTTCTGCTGACCGTGGGGCTCGAACCGCTGCAGCGCCTTCGTGAGCGGCAGGTCCACCTCGGGTCCCGTGAGGAGCGAATCCACGTGGAGCTCCTCGGCCCACTCGTCCTCGTCGCGAAACGTCGAGAAGGCCTCGCGAACGGCGTCCCGGAATTCCTCGAACCGCTCGGCGGGAAGCGTGACGCCGAGCGCGGCCGAGTGGCCTCCGAACTCGTTCGTGAAGCGCCGCGCGACAGGCGCGAGCCTTTCGTAGAGCGGGGTGCGGCCCCACGTGCGGCCGCTGCCGGCGACCTTGTCGCCCTCGCGGGAGAGGAGCAGCACGGGCCGCTTCAAACGCGACGCGACGCGGGAGGCCGCGATGCCGAGAACGCCCCGGTGCCAACCCTCTTCGGGGGTTCCGGCCTCGACCACGATCGCGTCGCGATCGCCGTCGAACGTCTTCTCCAGCCGTTTGAAGACATCCTTGACGACGCGTTCCTGAACCTCCCGCCGCTCGTCGTTGAACCGATCGATCTCGTCGGCCAGCACCGTGGCGCGGGCCGCGTCGGAGGTGGTGAGGAGCTCCAGCGAGCGGAACGCGTGATCGATGCGGCCGGACGCGTTGAGCCGCGGCGCGATGCGGAAGGCCACCTCCCGGGTCGAGGGGCTGCGGCCCGCGGGCACGCCCGATCGGGAGAGCAGCGCGGCGAGACCGGGAGAGCGCGGATCGGCGAGGCCTGCGAGGCCGAGCGCCGTGATCACACGGTTCTCTCCTGTGAGAGGGACCATGTCGGCAATCGTGGAGAGGGCCGCGATCTTGGCGAGGGAGAGGAGCCACGCCCGGCGGGCCTTCTCGCCGATGCCGCAACGCTCGCCGCCCTTGATGAGCAGTGCCTCCGCGAGCTTCCAGGCGATTCCCGCGCCACAAAGGTCCTCGTACGGGTAGTCGCAGCCGGCCAGCTTGGGGTCCACGAGAACGGCGCCTTGCGGGAGGCCGGCGGGCGGGATGTGATGGTCGGTGACGATCACGTACACGCCGCGGTCAACCGCCTCGGCCACCGGCTCGACGGCCGTGATGCCGCAGTCCACGGTGACGATGCCTTCGGGGTCGTGCTCGTCGAGCGCCCGGAGCAGAGTGGGGAGCCTCAGGCCGTAGCCGTCGCTCAGCCGGTGCGGGATGAACGAACGGGCGTCGGCTCCCAGCTTCTTCAGAACCGTCGTGAGAATCGCGAGGGCCCCGATGCCGTCGCAGTCGTAGTCGCCGAACACGACGACGCGGCCGCCGCGTTCACACGTCGCGAGGAGCTTCTCGGTCGCCGCGGGAACGCCACCCAGCCGAAACGGATCGTGGAGGACGCCCTCCTGAGGATCCAGAAAGCTGCGGGCCTCCGCGACCGACGAGATGCCGCGGGCCGAGAGAACCCGTGCCGCGGCCGCCGGCAGCGAGAGGTCGCTCGTCAGCCGTCGCGCCCGCTCCGCGTCCGTCATCTTACGCCGGTGTTTTATGCCCATATCGATGCGC
>CAZXSG010000595.1:0-1754 GCA_964643185.1 uncultured Holophagales bacterium | reverse complement strand
CCCAGCTCCGCGTCGTGAGGTTTGAGGGTGAGGGAGAACCGGGCCCGGGAGACGGCCGCCGCGGCGCCGAAGGACGCCGCACTCAACGACGCCGGGGGGGTCGCCGGGCTCACGCGAAGGCGCCCATCCTGCGGAACTTGTTGTAGCGGCTCTCGAGGAGCGCGTCGACGGGCATCGGCGCCAGGCGGTCGAGGTGAACGCGCAAGGCGCGCCCCACGTTGTCGATCGTGGCCACGGGGTCCGCGTGAGCGCCGCCGGGAGGTTCGGCGACGACCTCGTCGGCCACGCCGAGAGCCTTGCAGTCGGCCGCAGTGACGCGCATGGCCTCTGCCGCTTCCTGGGCCCGAGCCTGGTCCTTCCAGAGAATCGCCGCGCAGCCCTCGGGGGAGATCACCGAATACACCGAATGCTCGAGCATGAGGACGGAGTCGGCGACGCCGATTCCCAGCGCGCCGCCGGAGCCGCCTTCGCCGATCACCGTCGCGATGATCGGCACCTTGAGCTGCGACATCTCCAGGAGGTTCCGCGCGATGGCCTCGGCGACGCCGCGTTCCTCGCTGTCGAGGCCGGGGTACGCGCCCTGCGTGTCGATGAACGACAGCACGGGTCTTTGGAACTTCTCGGCCAGCTTCATGATCCGCAGGGCCTTGCGATACCCCTCGGGCCGCGGCATGCCGAAGTTGCGGCGGATTTTCTCTTTCGTGTCGCGGCCCTTCTGGTGTCCGATGATCGCCACGACCCGCTTCCCGAAGACCGCGAAGCCCGCGACGATGGCCGGGTCGTCCCCGAAGGCCCGATCGCCGTGCCATTCGACGAAGTCGGTCGTCAGGAGGCGCACGTAGTCCAGGCAGAACGGTCGCGACGGATGCCGGGCGACGAGCGTTTTCTGCCAGGGTGTCAGCTTGCGGTAGATCTCGTCGGCGAGCTTGTCGAGCTTCTCGCGCTGCTTCCCGATCTCCCGGGCCCGCTGGGGGCTCTCCGGATAACCCTCGAGCTCGGAGATGCGTTCCCGGATGCGCCGCAGGGGCTCTTCGAAGTTCGCGTCAGACGCCACGCAGGGACTCTAGCAGGCATGCTCGCAAATCGACTCTAGAGGAGATTCTGCGGGTCCACGTCGAGCCGCGGCGGTGACGGCAGAGCGGTGAGAAGCGCTCCCGCTTCGGCGAGAGCCTCCCGGCTCTGCGACTTGAGGAGGAGCTGGAACCGGTAGAGACCCTTGATCCGCTCGATGGGTGCGGGTGCGGGTCCGAGCAGCCGCAGCTCCGGAGCGACCCGCGAGGACCTCACGGCCGCCCCGCCCGCCGAGGCTTCGCGGAGCGCCTGTCCCGCGTCCTCGTGCGTGAAGAGAGCCAGCAGCAGACGCGCGTAGGGCGGGTAAAGGAAGGCCCTGCGGAAACGCAGCTCCGCGTCGGCGAAGGCCTCGTGATCCTGGGCCACGGCGGCGCGGATCGCGTCGTGCTCGGGACGCGAGGTTTGAACCGCCACGAGGCCAGGCTTCGCACCGCGACCCACCCGGCCCGCCGCCTGCGTCACGAGCTGGAACGTCCGCTCGGCGGCACGAAAATCCGGAAACGAGAGGAGGGCGTCCGCGTCGAGCACGGCCAGCGCGGTGGCATTCGGGTAGTCGTGTCCCTTCGCCACCATCTGCGTGCCGAGGAGCGCCCGCGCGCGGCCCGTCTCGAAATCGTGGAGCACTCCGGCGGCTCCGCCACGGCGGGCGGCGGCGTCCCGATCGAGGACCGCGTAGGAGACCC
>CAZXSG010000594.1:0-3768 GCA_964643185.1 uncultured Holophagales bacterium | reverse complement strand
GGTTCGCTCTATCTGTGCTTCAACGTCGGCGTTCCGGGCGTGTCCCGGATCGATCTGGTGACTGGCCTGAGCGCACCGCTCGCCGGCCGGGCCTCCGGCGAAGTGGATGGGTGGGGCTCCACGGCGGGTATGGGATTGGGGACCAAGAGCGCGGTCTGGGCCAACGGCTCCCTCTTCGTCCTGGCGGGTCGGGCCGTGCGCAGGATCGAAGTCCCTTCGGGGCGAACGACCCTCGTGGCGGGGCGCCTCGGCCCCTACTCGGGGTCTTCGTATCCAGACGGCCCCGCCCTCTTCGCCCGGTTTGCCGATCCCACCTCCATTGGGGCCGACGCGGCCGGCAACCTGTACATCGCGGATGGAAGCAACTGCGTGGTTCGCAAGCTCGACAGGGCGACGGGCACGGTCTCGACCATTGCGGGGCTCGCGGGCCGGTGCGATGCCGTCGAGGGCATCGGGAGCGCCGCCCGCTTCATGCCGCTCGGCGCGATCGCGGTCGACTCCGCCGGGAACGTCGCGGTTTGCGAACCCGCGTCGCACGTGATTCGCCGCATCGCGGCCGGCACGAACCGCGTCACCACCTTCGTCGGGACGCGCGGCCTCGCCGGAAACCTCGATGGCGATCGCCCGAGCGCGCGAATCTCCGGGCCCGCCGGGCTCGCCTTCGATTCCGCCGGCAACCTCTATGTGTCGGATTCCGATTCGGCCATTCGAAGAGTGGACCCCTCGGGCCGGGTCTCCACGTTGGCGGGACCCGAATCCCGGGTGATTCCCGTTCGGCAGGTGCTGACGCCGGGCGACTACATCGGAACGGCGGGTCTCGCTGCCGACGAGCGCGGGCTGTTCGCCCTGGATGCGAGGACGCACGAGGTGAAGAAGATCCTGCTGCCCAGCGGGGAGATCGCGGGCATCGCGGGTCGACGGGACATACCGGGTCAGGCGGATGGAACGGGAACGAACGCGACGTTCCGAAACGAGAGCACCCTGCGGACGGACGGGACCTACCTGTATTCGCAGCAGGAGCAGAAGCTCCGCCGGATCGAACCCGAGAACGGGAAGGTCATCACGCTGCCCTTTGCCGTGAGCGAGACGTTCACGGTCGATCCCGAGGCGGTCTTCCACCGCACGCCGAACGGCGTCGTCCGGCGGACGGACCTCGCGACGGGACAGGCTCGGGATCTTCCGCTCGCGCCTCTCGAGCTCCGAGCTCTGTCGGCGGACCGCGGCTCGGGACGCCTCTATGCCACCTACGTGAGCGTCCTCGGAAATCGCGTCGTGCGCCTCGATCGAGACACGGGAGAGCCCACTGTGATTGCGGGGGCGCTGGCACCGGGAAGCGCCGATGGCTTCGGCACCGGCGCGCGATTCGCGTCGCTCGGAGAGCTCTGCTTCGACGGCGATCGCTCCTTGTACGTTCTCGAGCCGGGAGCGAATCCGCCGAAGATTCGCCGGGTCGACGTCCTCACGACGCAAGTGACCACAGTGACCACAGCCGCAGACGCGGCCGGCCTTGAGCGCATCGCCTGCGACGGCTTCGGCCAGGTCTTCGTTTCCGATGGCCGCGGCGTGATCTCGGACCTTCCTCCGATTCTCCCCGACCAGGCCGTCGCGGAACCGGAGGAGGGATCCGTGGGCGTGTCCCGGGCGATCACGGCGGCGCCGCAGACGGTCTCCGACGCGACCTACCGGATCTCGAGAATGCCGTCCCGTTCAACCGCCACGCTGCGGGGAATCCCCTCCGGAGGCGTCCTGCTCACGCCCGACGTTCCGGACGTGTTCGAGGTGGAGCTGACGGCGCGATCCGCCGAGGGGGCTTACCGAAGGACGTCGGTCTTTCTGTCGGCAACGCAGCTCCGATGCGTCGCGGTCACCGCAGCGGCCTCTCCCGGAACGGGGGGAATCGTCACCGTGTCGGCACCTCCGGGCTGTCCTGCGGGGCGTGTCCCTCTCGGGCAGGCGGCGACTCTGACGGCTCAAAGGGCCTCGGGGTATGCGTTCGGAGGCTGGGTGGAAACGGGCGGATCGGACCGGTTCGTGCTCGGCTCCTCGCTCCTCGAGAGCACGACCCTGACCGCGATGGATGACGTCGCATTGGAAGCCCGGTTCGCTCCCGCCGCGCAATGCGTCGAGTTCACGTTCATCCAGGCCCAGCGTGTGGAATCGGTCAATTGTCTGGGTCCGGCGGGGTCCGGCCTTCTCGTAGGCACGTCGTTTACTGTCGTGCCTTCCCCGCCTTCGACGGGCATATTTTCGTACTGGAGAGCTTCCGGGGCCAGGCTGCTTCGATCCGGGGATGAGATCGCGTCGTTCGAGGTGCTCGGTGCGGGCGTGGTGACGGCCGTCTTCAACCCACCCCTGCTGAGTCCGGATTCGGCTCGCAGGTTCTACACGGTCAATCCGTGCAGATTGGTCGATTCCCGCGAGGCCGGCCCGGCCTCCCTCCTCGGTGAACGGAGGGCCTATCCGCTCGCGAACGCCTGCGGAGTTCCGGCCACGGCCTCAGCGGTCTCGTTGAACGTCACCGCTCTTCAAGCCACGAGTTCGGGAGAGCTCCGGGTCTTCGCGGCCGGCACGCACGCGTCCACGCCCACGCTGATTCCCATTCGCCCGGGGCAGACTCGGGCCGTCGGCGCCTTCGTTCGGCTTTCTGCCGATTCGGGTCGTGCGGTCACTGTCGAAACACTCGGCGGAACGGGAACGACTCAGTTTCTCCTGGACGTGAACGGGTACTGGCAATGAGGAATAGACAGTTGTTCTTCAAACGGACTCTCCGAGACGCTTGCCTGTGGACCAGCGCCGTCGTCGCCCTCCTGATTCCGTCGATCTGCGGGGCCGATGAAGCGGTCCCTCTCTATCTTGCGGGTGTCGAGAGCGGATCGTCGGATGGCGTTGGGGCGAACGCACGGTTCGGCTCGCCAGACGCCCTCGTGGCAGTCGGCGGGTACGTGTATGTCGGCGATGGCACCAATCGATTCGTTCGCCGCATCGACCCGGTGACGCGAGAGGTCACGACCGTGGCTGGAGAGGAGGAGCCTATCGGGCCGGGCAACACCGTCGACGCGACGGCTCGTTGCCTCGCGACCGACGGCGCCGGCTCTCTGTTTCTTTGCTCCGTGGTTCCTTCAGGGGTCAAGAGGCTCGATCTAGCGACGGGGCTCCTCGCATCCCTCGCCGGGAAGACCAACCCGGGGTCGTTCGAAGGGTGGGGATCAGGGGCGTCCTTTCAGGCTCCGATCGGGGCCGCCTGGAGCGGTGGCGATCTCTACGTACTATCGGGGCCAGCGGTCCGGCGGGTCGAGATGCCCTATGCCCGAACGTCCATGTTCGCGGGCAGCGAGGTCGTCATGGGATATCGGGACGGGGTCGGCCCGATCGCGCGATTCAACCAGCCGAGCGCGATCGCCGCGGATGGAAACGGCAATCTCTTCATCGCCGATTCGGGGAACTTCGTGATTCGAAGAATCGACGTCCGCACCGGCATCGTGACCACCATCGCCGGTATGGCCGGAATCAAGGGAGGCGTCGATGGCCCCGGCTCGACGGCCCTGTTCGGAAAGCTCGGCGGAATTGCCGTGGACGCCTCTGGAGACGTCATCGTCGCCGAGCCCGAAACCGGCGTCCTCAGGAGGATCGAGGCAGGCACTTGGGCCGTTTCGACCTGGGCCGGACGACGGGGCTATCGCGGAAACCGCGATGGCGCCCTTTCCGCAGCGACCTTCATGTCACCCAATGCGCTCGCGACCGATGCGGCGGGGAACGTCTACGTCGGGG
>CAZXSG010000593.1:0-3771 GCA_964643185.1 uncultured Holophagales bacterium | reverse complement strand
GAAGGAGCAGCAGGAGCGCTGGCTCACGCCGCTCCTCGAGGGCCGCATCCGGTCGGTCTTCGCGATGACGGAGCCCGGCGTCGCCTCGTCCGACGCGACGAACATGGCCGCGACGGCGCGCGTCGAGGGAGACGAGGTCGTGCTCGACGGCCGCAAGTGGTGGTCGAGCGGGCTCGGGCATCCGCTCTGTGAGATCGCGATCTTCATGGGCGTCACGGACGCGGGCGCAGAAAAGCACCGGCGGCACTCGATGGTGCTGGTGCCGATGAAGACGCCGGGCGTCGTGATCGAGCGGATGCTGCCGGTCTTCGGCGCGTACGACGAGCCATTCGGGCACGGCGAGATGACGTTCACGAACGTGCGCGTGCCGCTCTCGAACGTCGTCGCGGGGCCCGGACGCGGGTTCGAGATCGCTCAGGGGCGCCTCGGACCGGGCCGCATCCACCACTGCATGAGGCTCCTGGGGGCCGCCGAGGTGGCGCTCGAGCTTTTGTGCAAGCGGGCCGTCTCGCGCGTGGCGTTCGGCAAGCCCCTCGCCGCGCTGGGCGGGAACGCCGACATCATCGCGAACGCGCGCATGGCGATCGAGCAGGCGCGCCTCCTGACGTTCAAGGCCGCTTGGATGATGGACACGTACGGCGTGAAGGCCGCGATGAGCGAGATCTCGCAGATCAAGGTCATCGCGCCCAATGTGGCGCAGACGATCATCGACCAGGCCGTGCAGATCTACGGCGGTATGGGCGTTTCGAACGACGTGCCGCTCGCGGCGCTGTTCGGCTACGCGCGCGTGCTGCGCCTCGCCGACGGGCCCGACGAGGTGCACCGGGGGCTCATCGCGAAGCTGGAGCTGCGCAAATACGCGGAGAAGAAGGCGTGACCGGAGCCATCGACGAGCCGCGCGGCGTGCGCGAAGGGGAGGAGCTGCCCGTCGCGGCCGTGGATGCCTTCCTGAAAGAGCGCGTACTCGGACTCGAAGGGACTCCCGAAATCCGTCAGTACCCGGGCGGCGCCTCGAACCTCACGTACCTCGTCCAGTACGCGAAACAGGACCTCGTGCTGCGCCGGCCGCCGTTCGGGCACAAAGCCAAGAGCGCTCACGACATGCTGCGCGAGGCCCGCATCCAGCAGTCCCTCGCGCCGGTCTACCCGTACGTGCCGAAGATCGTCGCGCTCTGCGACGACGCTTCTGTTCTGGGTTGCGACTTCTACGTCATGGAACGCATCCGCGGGGTGATTCCGCGCCGCGATCTGCCGAAGGACCTGAACCTCGACGCCGCGGCCACGCGGGCGCTTTGCCTGTCGGTGCTCGACAGGCTCGTCGAGCTGCACCAGGTGGACGTGCACGCCGCCGGCCTCGACTCGCTCGGCAAGGGCGAGGGCTACGTGCGGAGGCAGGTGGAAGGCTGGACCGATCGCTACCGGCGCGCGCGCACGGAGGACGTCCCGGCGTACGAAGCCGTGATCGCGTGGCTCGCGGAGAAGCAGCCGAACGAAGACAGCGGGAGCTGCCTCATTCACAACGACTTCCGCTTCGACAACGTCGTGCTCGATCCCGAGAACCCCCAGCGGGTGATCGGCGTCCTGGACTGGGAGATGGCGACGCTCGGGGATCCGCTCATGGACCTTGGGGGCGCGCTGGCCTACTGGGTGGAAGCAACCGACGATCCCGTGTTCCAGAAGCTCCGCAGGCAGCCCACGAACGCGCCCGGAATGCTCACGCGCGCGGAGGTGCTGGCGTACTACGGCGAGAAGACGGGGCGCGCGATTCCGGCGTTCGACTTCTACCTCGTGTTCGGGCTCTTCCGCCTCGCTGGCATCGCGCAGCAGATTTACTTTCGCTTCGTGGCCGGACAGACGAAGAACCCGGAGTTCGGGGCGTTCGGCGGCATCGTGACGTACCTCGAGAAGCGCTGCCTCTCCCTGATCGCGCAGTCGGCTCTGTAATGGGGACGCTCTTTCTCGTTCGGCACGGGCAGGCCAGCTTCGGCGCCGAGGACTACGACCGGCTCTCGAAGCTCGGCGAGCAGCAGGCGTACCTCGTGGGCAGCTTCTTTCGCACCGCGGGAATCCTGCCCGGCCGCGTGGTCGTGGGGCGCATGCGCCGCCACCTGCAGACGGCGGAGCGCTTTCTCGAGGCGTTCGAGGAGAAGCCCGCCGTGGAGACCGATGCGGGGCTCGACGAGTTCGATCACGTGGAGCTCGTGGCCAAGGTGCACCCCGACGCCCCCGACGGTGCCGGGCTGGCCCGGCTCCTCGCGGGCGAGGCGGATCCGCGCACGACGTTCCGCGACCTCTTCGGGCGAGCCGTGGCGCGCTGGACGGGCGGCGAGCACGACGACTATGGGGAGAGCTTCGAGGCCTTCCGAACCCGCGCCGCGGGGGCGCTCCACCGGGTCATCGAGGGCGGCGGCGAGAACGTCTTCGTGTTCACGTCGGGCGGGCCCATCAGCGGGCTGACGGCCGCGCCCTTCGGGCTTCCGCCCGAGCGGATCCTCCCGACCAACAAGGCCCTCGTGAACGGCGGCGTCGCGCGCGTGCGCTTCGGGAGCGGGCCGCCGGCCCTCATGTCCCTCAACGAACGGAGCCCTCTGGAAGCCAAGGGCTGGGCCGACCTCGTCACGTACCGGTAGGAGAGCGCATGAAGGATCTGAAGGGAAAGGTCGCGGTCGTCACGGGCGCGGCGCAGGGCATCGGACGGGCCTTCGCCGGCAAGGCGCATGAGCTGGGAATGCGCGTCGTGCTGTCGGACGTGAACGCCGAGGGCCTCGCGAAGGCCGTCGCGGAGCTGCCGGGCTCGATCGGTTTCGCCTGCGACGTCTCGAGTTCCGAACGGGTGGAGGAATTGGCCGCGTTCACGTACGAGGGGTTCGGCGCCGCGCACGTCGTCATCAACAATGCCGGCCTCGCGCTCGGAAAGTCCGCCTGGGAGACGACGCTCGCCGAGTGGGACCGCATGATCGGCGTCAACGTCTACGGCGTGATCCACGGGATCCGGTCGTTCGTGCCGCGGATGCTCGCGGGCGGCGACGAGGGGCGCATCGTGAACGTCGCGTCCGCCGCCGGGCTCCTCTCGTTCGCGTCGATGGCGGCCTACAACGTCACGAAGTTCTCCGTGGTGACGCTCTCCGAGGGGCTCCAGCTCGACTTTTCGATGCGGAAGACGCGGCTCGGCGTCACGCTCGTCTGTCCAGCCTGGGTGAAGACGGGAATCATGGAGCACGTCGAGCCCTGCGCCGACGCGATGACGGAGAGGATCCGGTCCAAAGTCGTCGCGGCCGTGGAAGGGGGAATCCCGGCGGAGACGGTGGCGAGCGAAGTCTTCGCCGCCGTTCAGGAAGGCCGCTTCTGGGTCATCACGCACCCCATGACGAAGGCCGGTGTGAAGGTGCGCTTCGACGACTTCGTGGAAGGCCGGCCTCCGACGCCCCTCTCGATGTGAGGAATATGCGGGGCGGAATCGGCATCTCCCGGGCGTGCGCCTCCTCGCTGCCGCCGTCCTCCTGACCGTGTCGTCGTCTCTCGAAGCCGCCCCGCCCGTGCTCGTCGAGCTCTTCACGTCGCAGGGCTGCTCGAGCTGTCCACCGGCGGACCGGGTCCTCCTGGGGCTGCGGGAGCGCGCGATCGTGCTCTCGATGCACGTCGATTACTGGAACCGGCTGGGCTGGAAGGATCCCTACTCGCAGGCCGCGTTCAGCGAGCGGCAGCAGGCCTATGCGAGGAGCGCCGGCACGAAGCGCATCTACCCGCCCCAGATGATCGTGGACGGCGTAG
>CAZXSG010000592.1:0-3772 GCA_964643185.1 uncultured Holophagales bacterium | reverse complement strand
TGGAGGATCTTCCACAGCCTCCCGACGAGAGCCTCCGGTGGCGTTGGCAGCTGGAGGTAGTCGTTCGCGCCCGTCTGGATGCCAAACGCGAACTCCGACCGGGACACTCGGGGCGCGGTGAGCACGATAGGGGTTGCGGTGAGCGAGGGCTGCGACCTCACGATGCGCGTCACGTCGTAGCCGTCCATCCCCGGCATGGTCACGTCGAGGAGCAGGAGGTCGGCCGGGCTCTTCATGAGCATGTCGAGCACCTCATGCCCGCTCCGCACTTCGACAGTTTTCCAGCCGAAATGCGCGACCGAGGCCGCGGCCATCTTCCTCTCGAGGTTGTCGTCGTTGGCAATAAGAATCACCGGCGCTCGGTTGCGCAGCACGTCCATGGGCGCGTGCTGCGGCGGCCGCGGCGAAGGAAGAACCCACGAGGTGGGGACTTCGGGCGCAGGCGCGGGAAGGGGCGCTCTCGGCGGTACCGGGGCCGCTTGTGGCGGTGCCGAGAACTCCGGTCTTGCGAACGCCGGCGGCCCGGGGGTGGGCCCGGCCACCCGAATGCGCTGCATGGGCTCGGTGGCGATGTGGGCCTGCGAAGGAGAGAGCTGCGGCGGTTCGATGACCGAGAGCCGGGGCGCTGAGCCCCCCTTGAGAGCCTGCTGCACCAACGAGAGCTCCGCCTCGAAGTCCACGGCCGAGGCGTGGCGGTCGTCCGGCCTCTTCTGCAGAGCCCTGAAGATCACGGCCCGGAGCTGCTGGGGGAACGTCGCCGGCAGCTCGGGCACGGGCTCGTTCACGTGCTTGAGCGCGATGGCGATGGGGGAATCGGCCTCGAAGGGAACCGCCCCCGTGAGCACTTCGTACGCGATGATGCCGATCGAGTAGATGTCGCTCCTCGCGTCCAGTGCCTTGCCGAGCGCCTGCTCGGGGGGCATGTACTGCGGTGTTCCCATGACTACGGAATCCACGGTGAGCTTGCGGTCGCCCGCGAACATGCCCGTTGCGAGGCCGAAGTCCAGGATCGCGACCGCGCCGTTCTCGTCCACGAGGATGTTCGGCGACTTCAGGTCGCGGTGAACGATTCCGAGCTTGTGGGCCGCGTGCGTTCCGAGCGCGATCTGCCGGAGGATCGAGAGGGCCTTGTCGATCGGCTGCCCGCCCTCTTTCTCGATCAGCGTGCGGAGGTCGTCTCCAGGGATGAACTCCATGGTGAGAAAGACGTAGTCGCCGCTGATCCCGAAATCGTGGATGCGGGCCACGTTGGGGTGCTTGATCTTGCGGTTGAGGTGGATCTCGCGCTTGAACCGGGCCAGGAGCTCCTGGTCGTCGCGGCCGGGTTGCGGCAGCAGCACCTTGATCGCCACCAGCTCGTCGAGGTCGAGGTCGTGGGCCTTGAACACGAGGCCGCTCCCGCCCTGGCCCACGGTCTTGAGCCAACGGTAGCGCGGGACCCCCGCGAAGAACCGGTCTCGGAGCTGGTCGGCTTTCGACAAACGGACGGGAATCCTACTCCCATCGGAGAATAGGCCCGCCTATCTTCCAGGACAACTCGATCGTGCATCCGGAAGACTGGTTCTGGCGTCTTAGGGGGTAAGGAAACCCTCAACCAAGAACGGTCAATCGCGAGCCGACGAGTCGCTTTCGAAGCTGTGCAGGGTTTTCCTTCGCGAAGAGCCAATTGAACTGCCCTGGGGCATAGGTGTGTGCTCCGCCTGGCGAACGATGCAGCGAAAAGTGATCGATGTAGTAGGCGTTCATGCTGAAGTGGCTCTCGGCGCGAGCGACCAAACCGGCCTTGATTGCGGGGCCGAGCATCTCGATGATCAGGTATGCGATGGCGCCGGCCGAGCCTTCGGAACCCTCGATGAACGCAGCCTCCGCGCCTTCAACGTCCACTTTGACAAGCGCGCCACGGAGGCCCTCGCGGGCGGCGAGGTCCCGGAATGACATCAAATCGACCGTGCATGGATGGATTTCGTGGATATCCGCGAAATCCCTCGTGAGACTCGAGGAGCTCTTGTCGCTATCGTCGATGTAGAAAGTGGCCTGTCCAGAGGACGATCCGATGGCGGCGCCAAACCCCGTCACACCGCCGATAGTGTTCGCTCGTAGATTCTCGGTGAGTTCCCTAAATAGGGTGGGCTCGGGTTCGAAGAAGAGGATTCTCGCGGGTCGTGAGTCTGAATTGGCGACGTGAAAGACGAACAAGCCCCGGTGCGCCCCGATGTCGACAAAAGAGCCGCACCCCGCCGCCAGAAACCGGGCTGCCTCGAGGGCCCCCTGCTCAGACTCGTTGAGGTCCGGGCGGCCGAAGGCGTAGAGCCAATCCGCGTCAATTGGGATTCGGACTCGAAGGCCCGGCGAAATGCCGAGGTTCGTGAAGATCGGGTCGACTTCGTCCGCCGGCCGTCTACGGTGGAGGGACGCGGCGGCGCGAGCCAGGGCGCGGGTCTTCAAGAGAGGCGGCAATAGCGCTAGGCCCTCACGCAGGCGACGGGAGCGGGCAAGGACTCGTAGGGTCGAATCAACTATCACGATTCTCTGATTATCGGGGAGGCCTTCGGTGTGGGCTGGATTGGGAAGACGAGGGGTTGTGTAATCCCTGGCGGCCCAGCCAGCGTCGAAACGGCCAGTTCCGGAGGATCCCAAGATGAAAAAGACCCGCGCCGTCGTCCTTTCCACCCTCGTGGTACTCGGGACGCTGCCCATCACGGCGGCCTTTCGGGACCCCGGTTTCGCGAACCGTGGGGATGCGCCGAAGGAGCCCCTCGACGATCCCGCGGCGGTCCCCGCCCGGTCGGACTGCTCCTTCTCCGGAACGGCCGACCCGGACGGCCGCGAGCGCCGCAAGGTCGCGGCGATCGACACGGCGAGCTTCGTGAAGCAGCGCGAAGCGCAAGGGATCGTGATCGGCGGGGGCGGCCCCATCACTCCCAAGGTGCGGCGCGTCAACTTCATCGACGATGAGATCTTCGGCGCCATGGACCAGGCCGGCATCGTCTCGGCGCCCCTCGCGGGAGACGAGGAGTTTCTCCGCCGGGTCACGCTGGACCTCACCGGCCGCATCCCCGACGTCGCGACGCTCAACGCCTTCCTGGCCGACCGCACCGCCGATAAGCGCGACCGCGCGATCGACCGGCTCCTCGCGAGCGACGCCTTCGTGGACCGCTGGGCCTTCTACTACGACGAGCTCTTCCGCAACACGGCCGCGGCCGACAACGGCCGCCAGTACGGCCCCGGGCGCAACGCGTTTCACCAGTACTTCGTAGACTCCGTTCGCTCGAAAAAGCCATACGACGTCATGACCCGTGAGCTCCTCACGGCCACGGGAGACAGCCACCAGGCGACGGGCGCCGCCACGAACTTCGAGGTCCGCAACCTCCAGCCCAACGGCCCGCGGCAAGACAGCTACGACAACGCGGCCGCGAGCGTGGGGCAGGTGTTCCTCGGCACGAACATCTTCTGCTCCTCGTGCCACAACGGGGCCGGCCACACCGACCAGATCAACATCTGGCTCTCGGGCGTAGACCGCAGCGAGTTCTGGGGCATGGCTGCGTTCTTCGCCCGCACGTTCCCGCGCCGCCAGGGCACGCAGGACACGTACTTCTACTACAGCACCACCGACGCCGGAACGGGCGAGTACCTGCTCAACACCACCACGGGGAACAAGTCTCCTCGCGACCCCTCGATGGCGGGCGGCCAAACGTTCATCCGGCCCGCCTACATCTCGGGCGGCACGACGATGCAGGGCGAGAGCTACCGCGCGGCGCTCGCGCGGCTCCTC
>CAZXSG010000591.1:0-3774 GCA_964643185.1 uncultured Holophagales bacterium | reverse complement strand
TCGTCGCGTCCTCGAGCTCGATGAGCCCCTGTGGCCGAACCGTGAGCGTGATGCCGTCGCCCGTCGCACCGGCCCGGATCCGGACCTCGGCAGCCCGCAGTCCGGGATTCGAGAGGATGAGCCGCGTCTGGTAGCTCCCGCCCGTGATCACGGGCAGCACGAACGGCGCGTGCTCGAAGCTCTCGGGCACGACGCCCGGAATCACCGAGCCATCTCCCGTTTCGTTCTCGTTCACGGCGGCATAGGCGTCGTACGCGGCGCTTCCCCGGATGCGTCGCACCACGGCATAGCCGGACTTCGCGGCCATCTTGGCGGTTTTCATGACGCCGTCGAGCTGACGGCGCTCCCCTGGCTCGAGCGTGGTGCGGAGCAGGAGAACGACCTCCCGATGCTCAGGATCGGTGGAGATGAGCTCTATCAGGAGATCGACGGGCGCGTCTCCCACCCGGCCACCGTGCGCGAGCGCGAGGTTCGTGCGCTTGCGATCATCGTTGCGCAGCCAGGGCACGACGCGATCCGGCTCGGACGAAAAGGTCGGAGAGAGCGGTATGCGGGCGTGGAGCGTGCGTTCGGACCCGAACTTTTCGACCCGTGCCTCCACGAGGAGCGCGTCCGGACGCGAGAGGCCGGACACGCGGAGGAAGGCCGGATAGGTACCGGTCTCGGGAGGGAAGAGGGGGCCGAACGTCTGCGTCGTTCGTGGACTGAGGTACTTCCCACCGAGCAACCGGCCGTCTGCGGCGCGGAGCTCAGCGAGCGCCGTGGTTTCGCCCTCGTTCGAAACCGTGAGCCCCGTTCGCCAAACGGACGCCAGGCCCCAGAGCGGTACGGCCGCGGACCGCATGGACGCACCCGCCGAGCAGCCCAGCGGAAGGACCGTGAGCGCGCCGTCGAGGTCGCGTCCGATGATCGTTTCGCGACCGCTGCCACCGAGATCGGCGAGAGCTCTCGGGGTCATCGCATAGCTGGTGAGCCAGGCGAAGACCAGAGGTGACCCCGGCTGCGCGAAGAGGATCAGGCTGTAGGGCGAGGTCAGGCCGTCCTGATAGGGCGCAGCGAGGAAGTCGACTCGTCCGCCGCCGTCGAGATCTCCGAACAGGAGGGGCCCGAGCCCCGAGACGCACAGAACGGCGTCCTCGAAGGAGCCATCCCCGGCAGACCGAAAGGCAAGGAGTCCGTTGCTGCGCAGCGCTCCCCCAAATGAGTGGCAGAGCAGGTCGGCCAGCCCGTCACCGTCGAGGTCTTCAAAGCTCTCGAGACGACTCGGAGCCGCGCCCGGCGGGAAGCTGACGGACGGTCCTGCTGACGGAAACCCTCCTCTCCCGTCTCCGAGCCGAACATGGCGCAGCACGTTCCGGTCGACGACGAGGAGGTCGAGGTGGCCGTCTCCGTTGGCATCGGCGAGAGCTTCGGGCGAGAGGTCTTCCTCCACGAGGGTCGCCGGTCCGAACTCGAGGGTCGGTCGTCCGGGAATCCCGAGCCTGAGGAACGTCGAACCACGCGGGCCGTCCCTTACCACATGGAAGAGGTCCGGCCGGCCGTCGCCGTTCACGTCGCCCACCACGGGAAGGCCCTCGGCAGGAAGGAGTCGCTCGGTGAAGCCGCACGCACCGTCGGAGACGAGCACGATGGCGGGGCCGGTTGCGAGCACCGCGACGAGATCCCCGAGTCCGTCGCCGTCCACGTCGACGAAGCTGCGCGGAAGCCCGGTCGGGCCCGAGAACTCCGTCGTCACGCCGTCCGCGAATCGCCTTCCGTCGAGATTTCGGAAGCAGGTGAGTCCCGTCGTGGAGATAGAGATCCCGTCTGCCCGGCCGTCGCCCGTGACGTCGACGAACTCCGTGGGCGCGCCATTCACCTCGAGTCGTTCGACCGGGAGGATCTCGGGAATGCACGAGGGAGTGGATGCGAGAAGCGCTGCGAGGAGGGGGCCGAACAACCTACCTCACCGCCTTCATGGGTACGAAGATGCCGTCGTCGGACCTCTGACCGGGCAGCCCACCATCCATCACGACGGCGTAGGCGATGAACCGGCCGGCTCCTTCGCGCCGGACGATGCGAGCCGTGATGGTGCCCCACGGGACGATCTGCGTGATCCCGGCGGCGGGAATCTCGAGGTCCTCGATCACCGTGCCGAGGTTCGTCTCGTGCTCGATGGTGACGCGCATGGGCCCCTCCGAGCGATCCGCACGCACGACCGCGAGATTCGTTCGCGTGTCTCTCATGGACGGGAGGTTGCCCAGCACGGCCTCGTCGCGTGCCGTCTCATCGATGGGCACCGTCGGGACGAGCACGCTCACCGGCACGCCCGGGGCTCGCGGCCCCACTTCCGCCTCGATGAAGACGTTCTCGCCGGCCACGTCGAGGAAGAGCGGGCCTGTGAACTGCGGTGAGATCGCGAGTCCCAGCGTCGCGAGCGCCGCGGTCGCGTCCTCGAGCTCGATCACCCCTTCCCCCGGAATCGTCAGAACGATCCCGAGCCCTTTCGGACCGGCCTGAATGCGGACCTGCGCCTCGCGCTCACCGGGGTTCGAGAGGATGAGCCGCGTCTGGTAGCTGCCGCCGGTCACGACAGGCAGAACCAGGGATCGACTCCGCGCTCGGGCAGGAACGACACCGGGAATCGTCGATCCATCTCCACTGTCGTGGGTCACCGCCGCGTAGACGTCGTAGGGCGCGGTGCCGGAGAGTCGCTGGACTTTCAGGAACCCTGATCGCGCCGCGACGCCCGCCGAGCGCAGCAGGTGATTTCGTTGGACGCGTTCACCCTGCGAGAGGGAAACGCTCCCCAGGGAAGACCGGCCAGGCTGGGCGGGGTCCGTCGACACGAACTCGATCGACAGCTCGACAGGGCCGTCTCCCGCACTCCCCAGGTGAGCGAGCGCGAGGTTGGTATGCCGCTGATCGTCCTCCCTCACCCACGGCACAATGCGGTCCGCTTCGGGAGGAGGACCGGGGACGCTGGCGAGCGAGGTGAAGAGAGTACGGTTCGCCTCCTCGCGGTAGACGCTCGTTCCCACCACGATGCTGCCTGGCTGCGATAGACCGGTGACTCTCAGAAACGCGGGCCTCGCGACGGGGCCCATGGAGTCCGCGGGCGGAGGCGGAATCCAATGCGATCGCCCCTGCCCCAGGAAGGTCTCCGCGAGAACCGTTCCGTCGGAGTCGCGCATCTCCACCAACGTGGACGTCTCACCCGCGTTGGTGATCCTCAGATCGAGCTTCCAGGGGTCGATCGAACCCCAGACGGGGAGCGCGATGTTCGTCGCGTGCTGTCCCTTCGAGCAGCTGACGGAAGCGACCTTCACCCGGCCCCCGTCATCGACCGCGAAGAGGGCGTCCGTGCCGAGACCGTCGAAGTCTGCGAGGTAGGGCCAACGCTGCGGCGCCCGGAAGGAGGTCGCGAGGTCCATCAGCCGGTCTCCACGGCGGAAGGAGAGAGTCAACGGCATGGTGGCCACGGAGCGAACGAGGTCCACGACGCCATCGCCGTCGAAATCCGTGGTCTCGATCGGGCCGGACCACTGCTCGGCGAGGACGCGTGGCGGGTCGAACGAACCATCCCCGCGGGACCTGTAGAGAACGACGTACGCCAGGTGGCGCAGGGGCTCGCCGTAGCTGCTGATGAGATCTGCGCGGCCGTCGCCGTCGGCGTCCCCGAACTGGCGGAGCGTGCCCTGAAAGCTATCGCCGAAGAGGCGCGGATCCGGACCGAGAAAGACGACGTCGGATCCGGCGAGAGGGAATCCTGCATCGCCGTCTCCGATCCGAACA
>CAZXSG010000590.1:0-3782 GCA_964643185.1 uncultured Holophagales bacterium | reverse complement strand
GGGACGCGCGCCCGCGAGCCCCGCCATCTGGGCGACGGGCCGGGATCCTCACCGGGGCCGCCCCCCTTCATCCGCCGGCCTCGGGGCGGCGCTATCTGGGGGTCACGGGCGCCCTGGGACGGCGGCGGCCCGCGGGCTTTCGCGTGCGCTTCACGGGGACGATCCGCGGCGGGCCCGCCGCTCCCTGGATGCCGTTCACGGCCGAGCAGGTGAGCCGCACCGGCGAGGACCCGTCGCGGTACTTCTTCATGAAGGCCTCGCGCTCGGGCGTGCCGGTCCACGCGCTCCACGTGCTCCGGGGCGGCACCGCGACGATGCGGGTGAAGGTCCTCGGCCTCGTGACCGTGGTGGACGCCCGCGGACCCGAGATGGACGCCGCGGAGACGGTCACCCTTCTGAACGATCTCTGCGTCTTCGCGCCCGGCGCTCTCGCCGAGGCGGGCAGCTCGTGGGAGGACGTGAGCCCTCGGGAGGCCCGCGTGACGTTCACGAACGCAGGGCACACCGTCCACGCGAACCTCCACTTCGACGACGCGGGCGAGCTCGTGGATTTCGACTCGGACGATCGGCTCGCGGCCGGCAAGGACGGAAGGACGTTCACGAAGCTGCGCTGGTCGACCCCGCTCCGAAACTACCGGGCGTTCGGTCCGCTGCGGCTGGCGTCGTACGGAGAGGCCATGTGGCACGCGAAGGAGGGGCCGTACGCCTACGGCCGCTTCGAGATGCGGGACGTGATCGTCGAGTAGCGACCCCAGGAACTCTCGCGGCGCATTTCCGTATCAGTCGCCGACATGAAGCTCTCGCGCCTGGCGCTCCTCCCGCTCGTTCTCTGTCTGCAGATCCCCCTTTCGGCCCAGGAACCGCCCACGCTGCGGCTGCCCGCGGGGGCCCGTCCGCTCCGCTACGAGGTCGAGCTGACGCTTCGCCCGAGCGCGCCGCGCTTCTCGGGGCGCATCGACATCGACGTGGCGCTGAGCGCCACGTCGCCCGTCCTCTGGCTGAACGCCTCGGACCTCGAGATCTCGAAGGCCACGTACCTCCCCGCGGGCGGAAGCTCCCGCGAGGCCCGTCTCGTGCCGGGTGGCAAGGACTTCGCCGGCTTCGCGTTCGCCGAGCCGCTGCCCCAGGGCACGGGGCGTCTCAGCGTGACGTACACGGGCGAGGTGAACCTCAAGGACACCGCCGGCGTCTTCGCGCAGAAGGAAGGCGACGACTGGTACCTCTACACGCAGTTCGAGGCCACGGACGCGCGCCGCGCGTTCCCCTGCTTCGACGAGCCCACGGCCAAGGTCCCCTGGCGCCTCACGCTCCTCGTGCCCAGAGACCTCGTCGCGGTCTCGAACACGCCGATCGTCTCCGAGGCGCCCGAGGGGAGCGACCTCCGCAAGGTCGTGTTCGGGGAGACGAAACCGCTCCCGAGCTACCTCATCGCGTTCGGGGTGGGCCCGTTCGACATCGTCGACGCCGGACGCGCGTGCAAGGCCAAGGTGCCCGTCCGCATCTTCACGCCGCGCGGCCGCGCCACCGAGGCGGCTTACGCGGTCGAGGTCACCGCCGAGCTCCTCACGCGGCTCGAGGACTACTTCGGCATCCCCGATCCCTACGAGAAGCTCGACAACCTCGTGATCCCGACGACCGTGGGCTTCGGCGCCATGGAGAACGCGGGCCTCGTCACCTGGGCCTCGAACCTCGCGCTCGCCAAGGCCGGCGCGCGGTCCATCGGCTTCATGCGCACGTACGCGTCCATCTCGGCGCACGAGAGCGCGCACCAGTGGTTCGGCGACCTCGTCACGATGGCCTGGTGGGACGACCTCTGGCTGAACGAGTCGTTCGCCACGTGGATGGCCTCGCGCATCCTCGAGAAGTGGAAGCCCGAGTGGAACGAGCGGGTCGAGGCGATCGCCGGGCGCGACGAGGTGATGCGCGAAGACTCGCTCGTCTCCGCGCGGCAGATCCACCAGCCCATCACCGCGAAGGACGACATCGCCAACGCCTTCGACGGCATCACGTACGGAAAGGGCGGCGCGGTGCTCCGGATGTTCGAGAGCTACCTCGGTGAAGAGGTGTTCCGGAAGGGCGTGCAGCGCTATCTGAAGAAGCACGCGTTCGGAAACGCCACCGCGGCCGACTTCCTCGGCGCGCTCGCCGCCGAGGGCGGCGCGTGGGTCGCGCCCGCGTTCTCGACGTTCCTCGACCAGCCCGGCGTGCCGGTCATCACCCCGACCCTCACCTGCGGGCCGAACGGCGCCAAGCTCACGCTCACGCAGAAGCGCCTCCTGCCGCGCGGCTCCACCGGCTCGCGCGAGGCCCAGTGGCGCATTCCGCTCTGCGTGCGGGCCGAGCAAGCGGCGGGCGGCGATCCTCCGGCCCTCGCGCTCCCCGTGTGCACCGTGCTCACGCAGCCGACGGGCGAGATCGCGCTCGGCAGCGCGTGCCCCGCGCGGGTCGTGGTGAACGAAAGGGGAGCCGGCTACTTCCGCGTGGCGTATCCGGCCGACCTTCGGGGCAAGCTCGTGAAGGGCGGAGCGACCGCGCTCTCGACCCCGGAGCGGCTGAGCATCCTGCAGGACGCCGCCGCGCTGGCCGAGACCGGCGACGTCCCGCGCGCCGACGCGCTCCGGCTCGTCCCGGTGTTCGCCGGCGACCAGAGCCGCCTCGTCGTCGCGGCCGCGGCGGGCATCGCCGAATCCATCGACCTCAACCTCGTGCCCGACGCGCTCCGCCCCAACTACGCGCGCTTCATCCAGAAATCTTTCGGCGAAAAGGCCCGCTCTCTCGGCTTCGCTCCGAAGGCCGGGGCCGCCGGCGCCAAGGAGGGCGAGGACGTGAAGCTCCTCCGCGCCGACGTGGTGCCGCTCGTCGCGAGGCTGGGTGGCGATGCCGCCCTTTCGACTGACGCCGGGCGCCTCGCCCGCGCGTGGCTCACCGATCGGTCGGCGGTGGACCCCAACATGCTCGGAGCCGTGCTCAACGCGGCCGCCCGCTCGGGTGATGCCGCGCTGTTCGAGCTTTTCCTCGCTGAGACGCGGGCCACGAAGGAACGAGGCGATCGGCGCCGCCTGCTTCCGGCCCTCACCCTGTTTCCCGATTCCACGCTCGTCTCCCGGGCTCTCGCGCTCACGCTCGACGATGCGCTCGACCCGCGTGAATCCCTTTCGACGCTCGTGACCGCGAGCCGGCAACGCGAGACCCGCGAGGCGGCCCTCGCGTTCGTGGAGAAGAACTTCGACGCGCTCGCCGCCCGGCTCCCGCGCGACGTTCCGGCCAACTTCCCGCTCGTCGCGTCGACGTTCTGCAGCGAGGCGCACCACACGCGCGTGTCGGGGTACTTCAAGGACCGCTCGCCCAGGTACACGGGCGGGCCGCGCATCCTGGAGCAGACGCTCGAAGGCATCGCGCTCTGTAGCGCCGCGCGGGGTCAGCAGCAGAGCGGAGTCGACGCCTTTCTGAAAGGGCAGTAGTCCGTAGTTCCTTGGGGGAACCATGGCCGGTTCCCCCAAACCCCCTCCGAGCCAATCGCTTCTTATCCTGGGGTCATGAGCTGATCAGTGAGCGGGCGCGGGCGAGAAGCAGGTCGCGCTCCCGCGCGTTCCGGGTCAGAGACGCGGCCTTCTCGAGCTCGGTTCGCGCCTCAGTCGCGCGGCCGAGCTTCGCGAGGAAGTCGCCGCGGACCGACGACAGCAGGTGGTAGCCCGCGAGCGCGGGCTCCGCGACGAGGGCGTCGACGAGGGCGAGCCCGGCTTCGGGGCCGAACGCCAGGGACACCGCGACCGCGCGGTTCA
>CAZXSG010000589.1:0-3785 GCA_964643185.1 uncultured Holophagales bacterium | reverse complement strand
GGTGGAGGAGGATCGTGAGCCTCACGACGTTGGCGATGGTGAACGCCGCGCCGAGCGCCAGGAGAACGCCGATCGCGATGCCCCCCGAGCGCACGACGGCGACCACGCCCCGCAGCCGCCGGATCCACTCCACGTCGAACTGGACGTCCTCCGCGCAGCGCTGGGCGCGCAGGTTGTCGAGGAAACCCGATATCGCTTTGGAGCTCACCGCGTCGGGCAGGAGGTCCAGCTCGAGCGAGGCCGGAAACGGGTTCTTGGGCAGCGTGGCCGAGGCCGTCGCGAGCGACTGCCAGGAGGAGAGGAACCGTTCCCGGGCGGCCTCGGGCGTCACGTATCGGGTGGCGGCCACGAGCTTCGATTCGAGAGCCAGCTTCTCGAGCGCGGCGCGCTCCGCGTCGGCGACGTCGGCTTTCAGGAACACCGTCACCGCCGTCTCCTCGCGGACCGTCTCCGTGACGCTCCGGAGGTTCTCGGCCACGAGGAAGAAGACCCCCACGAGGAAGAGCGAGAACGAGATGAGGAGAATCGAGAGCGCCGTCATGCGCCGCGCGCGCCAGAGGCCCGAGATCGCCTCGTCGAGGAGCGAGACGACCATGAAGCCCTGGGCCGGAGCGCTCACGGGCTACAGCTCCTCGTGGACGGGGAGATCTCTTTTTCCCTGGGCCTGCGGGGGCAACGCCGCCTCGACGAGCCCCTCGACGACGCGCCCGCGATCGAGCGTGAAGCACCTCCGCCCGGAGCTCTTGATGAGGTCCATGTCGTGCGACGCCACGAGCACCGTGGTGCCGCGGACGTTGATCTGCGCGAAGAGCTTCATCACCTCGTTCGCGAGACGGTGATCGAGGTTTCCGGTGGGCTCGTCGGCGATGAGAAGCTCGGGGTCGTTCACGAGCGCCCGCGCGAGCGCCACGCGCTGCTGCTCTCCGCCCGACAGCTCCTCGGGCAGCGCGGAGAGCCGGTGGTGGAGCTCCACGAGCCGCAGCGTCTGGTAGGCGCGCCGCTTCCTCTCGCTCATCGGCACCCCGAGGAACTTGAGGACGAACGAGACGTTCTCGAACACGTTCCGGGTGGGCAGGAGCTTGTAGTCCTGGAAGACGATGCCCATCGAGCGGCGCAGCTCGGGCACGCGGCCGTGCGGCATGATTCCCACGTTCATGCCGTTCACGAGGATCTGCCCGCTCGTGGGCCGCTCCGCGCGGAACAGCATCTTGAGGAGCGTGGACTTCCCCGCCCCCGACGGGCCCGTGAGGAACACGAACTCCCCGCGGCCCACCTGAAAGGTGACGTCCTTGAGGACGCGCCGGCCGTGGTACTCCTTGGCGACGGAGTAGAACTCGATCACCCTTCGAGCGCTTCCTTGAGGAGCCGGTTGACGACGCCCGGATTCGCCTTGCCCGAGGTCGCCTTCATGACCTGGCCGACGAACCACCCGAACGTCGCGGTCTTGCCCGAGCGGTAGGTTTCGACCTGCTTCGCGTTCGCGTTCACGATGGCGGCGATCGCCTCACGGATCGGACCTTCGTCGGAGACCTGCCTCATGCCCTTCTCGTCGATCAGGGCATCGGGGCTCTTTCCCGACGCGATCAGGTCGGTCAGGAGCTCCTTGGCGATCTTTCCCGAGATGGTGCCGTCGTCGATGCGCTTCACGAGCTCGGCGAGGTGCGCGGCGGGGAGCGGAACGCGCCCGGCCAGGCGGTCGGCGTCGGTCATGCGGCCCAGGAGGTCCGAGAGGAGCCAGTTCGCGATCGCCTTCGGGTTCTGTTCATGGAGAAGGACGGCGCTCTCGTAATAGTCGGCGAAGGGGCGCGCCGAGCAGATCGTCTCCGCGTCGGCGGCCGGCAGACCGAGCGCCGATTCGAGGCGGCGAGCGCGCGGAGCGGGCAGCTCGGGCATCGCGGCGCGCACCTCCTCGAGGAGCTCCCGGGGCACGACGACGTCGCCGAGGTCGGGCTCCTGGAAGTAGCGATAGTCCATCGCCTCTTCCTTCGAGCGCATCGGCCTGGTGACCCCGGCGCCCGGATCGAAGAGCCGCGTCTCCTGCCGGAGCGCCCGTCCGGCCTCGAGCTCTTCGACCTGCCGCTCGATCTCGTGCTCGATGGCCTTCTTCACGTGCGCGATGGAGTTGAGGTTCTTGACCTCGATCTTCGTACCGAGGCGGGTCTCGCCCTTCCTCCGCACGGAGACGTTCGCGTCGCAACGCAGGGATCCCTCTTCCATGTTGCCGTCGGAGGCGTCCACCCAGCGCACGAGGCGCCGCAGCTTTCCGAGGTAGTCGAAGGCCTCCTCGGCAGAACCGATATCGGGTTCGGTGACGATCTCGACGAGCGGCGTGCCGGCCCGGTTGAGGTCCACGAGCGACACGCCCCCGGGCACGTCGTCCCACGGGAACTCGTGCATCGACTTGCCCGCGTCCTCCTCGAGGTGGATGCGGTTGAGCGTCACGCGGCGCGTGCGTCCGTGAGCCTCCACCTCGAGCCCGCCGCCGGTCGCGAGGGGCCTGTCGTACTGCGAGATCTGGTAGCCCTTGGGAAGGTCGGGGTAGAAGTAGTTCTTCCGCGCGAAGATCGAGCGCTCGTGGATCGTGCAGTCCATGGCGGTCATCACGCGGAGCGCGAGCGCCACCATCTCCCGGTTCAGGACGGGCAGCGTGCCGGGATACCCGAGGCACACGGGGCACACGGCGGTGTTGGGCGGCGCCCCGAACACGACGGGGCAGCCGCAGAAGGCCTTGGACTTCGTGCGGAGCTGGGCGTGGACCTCGAGACCGATGACGGGTTCCCAGTCGGCGAGAGACATTCCCGGGAGTCTACCTACGGGAGGAACCGCGCCCGAAGGGCGGTCGGCAGGATCGGGCACGCGCCCGCGGGTTTCGCGAAGATCCGCGATCTCACCTGCGCGACGCCGTCGTAGAGGGCATCGGCAACGCGCAGAGGGAGCACGCGGGAGACCGTGCCCAGGAAACGGTACGGCGCGGAGAGCCGCGAGAGCATCCGGCGCACGGCCCGCGTGCGCGTGAGCACTTCGCCCTCGGGCGTGTGCAGCACGATGCTGTCGGGCAGCGAGGACTGCACGTCCACGGGAAGCCGCTCCTCGAACGTCGGTCCGTGGAGGGGCGCGAAGAGAAAGCGCGAGCCGTCGGCATCGCGCTTCACGAGGAACGTCACGGCGCCGTGGCAGAGGCCGCAGCCGCCGTCATAGAACACGAGGTCCCGGCCGTCCGGGCTCACGAGGTGAGGACTTTCCCCGGGTTCAGGATCCCGTTCGGGTCCAGCGCGCGCTTGATGGCAAGGAGCGCGGCGCGATACGCGGGCGGCCGGCAGAGGTGCAGGTGCTCGCGCGACGTGAAGCCCACACCGTGCTCGGCCGCGACCGTTCCGCCGAGGCGCGCCGTCTCGGCGTAGATCGCGGCGATGGCTTCGGCGAACCGGCCGGCGTCGACGCTCCCTCCGCCCTCGCGATAGAGGTGCACGTGGAGGTTGCCGTCGGCGGCATGCCCGAACGCGACCGCCCCGAAGCCCCACTCCCCGGCGATGCGGCGGAGGGCCGAGACGAGGGGCACGAGCTCCGTGCGGGGCACGCCGAGATCCAGCTCGGCCGAGGGGCCGAGATCGCGCACGGCCTCCCCGATGCCGCGGCGCACGTCCCAGAGAACCCGGCGACGCGCCTCGTCGGTCGCGAGGAGGACCTCGAGGGCCCCGCCCTCCGTCGCGATCTCTCCCGCGCGCACGAGATCCCGTTCGACCCCTGCGTCCCCGGCCCCCGCCAAGGCGAAGCGGAGCCCCGCC
>CAZXSG010000588.1:0-3786 GCA_964643185.1 uncultured Holophagales bacterium | reverse complement strand
TCGGGCCCACGCTCGGGCGCGCGATCGTGGCTGTGCGTGAGGAGAAGGGCGTCTTCAAGTCGCGGCAGGAGCTTCTCAAGGTGCCGCGCTTCACGAAGAAGACGTTCGAGCAAGCGGCCGGGTTCCTGCGGATTCCCGATGGCGAGAACCCGCTCGACAACACGGGCGTGCACCCCGAGCGCTACGACGTGCTCCAGGCTTACGCGAAAGAGATCGGCAAGGACGTCCGGGATCTCCTGGGGAGCGGCGTTTCCCCCGTGAAGAAGTCGGCGTCGCTCCGGGAGACGCTGGGGGCCTTCACGTTCGAGGACGTCGTGAAGGAGCTCGAGAAGCCGGGCCGCGACCCGCGCGACACGTTCGTCCCGTTTTCGTTCCGCGAGGGGATCAACCAGCTCTCGGATCTCGAGCCCGGAATGATCTGCCCCGGCATCGTCACCAACGTGACGAACTTCGGCGCGTTCATCGACATCGGCGTCCACCAGGACGGGCTCGCGCACATCTCGCAGCTCTCGACCCGCTACGTGAAGGACCCGCGCGAGGTCGTGAACCCCGGTGACCGCGTGCAGGTGAAGGTTCTGGCCGTGAACCTCGACCGCAAGCAGATCTCGCTCACGCTGCGCCTCGCGGAAGAGGCGCCGCCGGCGGAGCCCCGTGCCGCGCGAGCCGAGCGGCCGCGATCCGCCCCATCGCCTGCTCGTGAGGCTCTGAAGCCCGAGCCCAAGACCGTGGACCGCCGCTGGGCGGCACTCGAGAAGCTGGGACGTTGATCGGGCGCACGATTCGGACGCCCCGCATCGCGATACGATGCGTGGAACAACTCGACCGAAAGGGGAACTCCATGAGCGACGAAGGCCATAGCGAGAAGCCGTCCGCCCCGGAAGCCACGCCCGAAGGCACGTCGCGCCGGGAGTTCCTGGTCGAAAAGGTCGGTCTCGGCGCCCTCGCGGGCGTTGGGGCCCTGGCGGCGGGCCAGGCGGCGCTGGCTCAGCCCGTGCCGGACAGGCAGGCGGCCGCGATCGCCAACTTCGGCAAACGCGTCGTCACGCTCACGGTCAAGCTGCCCGACAACGTCGACCTCAAGACGCAGATCGAGCGCGTGCCCGGCAAAGCTCTCGCGCTCGAGCTGCCCGACGCCGGGCAGGACCAGCGGCGGCTCGTCATGGACCTCACGAGCGCCAAGGCGCAGGACTGGCTGAAGCCCAAGAAGGGCAGCTTCAGCGTCTCCGGGTCGAACTGCTGCTGCGTTCGCGGCTGAAATGCCCACGGCCCATCTGCGGCTCCTCGTCGCAGATCGCTGCAACCTCCATTGCAGCTATTGCCACTTCCAGGCCTCGAAGGAGAGCCGGGAGCTGATGCCGCCCGGCGTCGCGCGTGAAGCTCTTCGGAGTTTCGCGGCGGCGGCCACGGCCCGCGGCGAGACCGGCGCGGACCTCAGCCTCTACGGGGGGGAGCCGCTCCTGAACCTCCCGGCCATCGACGCGGCCCTCGACGAGGCCGCGGCCCTCGCCGCCGGGGGCTTCTGGTTCCGGCCCATCCTCAACACCAACGGGACGCTGCTCAAGCCCGAGCTCGCGACACGTTTCGCTGCGGCCGGTGTGGACGTCCACGTGAGCCTCGACGGTCCCGGCGAAGAGTCCAACGGTCAGCGGGTGAGCCTCGCGGGGCGCACGTCGTGGCCGGCCGTCGAGGCCGGGCTCAGGAACGCGAAGGCGGCGGGCTGCGCGCTCCAGATCAACTCCGTGCTGACGAATCAGAGCGAGGCCGCTCTGCGCGAGCTGATCGATTTCGCGGTGTCGATCGGAGCCGATCGACTGTTCCTCGCGCTGCCGGACGGCCGTATCGACGTCGAGGGCGCCAGGGCCCGGGCGCGGCTCCTGCTGGGCGCTCGCGCATACGCCCGGCGGCGAGGCGTCGTCTTCAACGGTCCGTGGGGAGTGGGCCTGCGCGGTCCCACCGAGCCATTTCCCTGGCCGCCGCTCAACGTGATCGTGAGGCCCGACGGGCCGGCGTTCTTTCCCTATGTCCCCGCCGACCGTTACCCAGGGGTTTCAGCCGCGCTCGAGCCGGAGGGCACGCCCCGGACCGCGGAGTCCTGGGCTCGTGTGATCGCGAGCTGCGCGACCTGTGTGCTGCAGTCGCGCTGTCAGGGCTACCTCAAGATGATGGTGCGCTATCACACGGGCGAGACGGTGCTCGCCGAGCCCGAGTGCGCGACCGCCCGTGCGGTGGCACGGCTCTCCGAGGATGACTCCGACTTCGAGGATCTCCAGCCCACGCTGGATCTCCGGATCTCCGATGCGCAAGGCGGCGAGGTGCGGCTCGAGCACGCTCTCGCGCCCGAGAACGCCGTCGTCGTTTCGCAGGGGGTCGTCGACGTCCTCGGCAGTTTCCTGGGGCCCGGCGGCTCGAGCTTCGCCGCGGTGTCCCAGGAGATCGACGGACACGACCTCCGCGGCGTCGTCGACGTCCTGCGCGCGCGCCGGCCGCTCGCGCCGCCCGACGTCGACTCGGATACGGCACTGCTGGTGCACCTGTCGGGCGCCGGCAAGGAGCTCGAGGGCCTGAGGCTGGGGGCCGCGTCGCCGGCCGACCTCGCGCGACTCGAGAGCTGGGCGCCGCTTTTCCAGGAAGCGCTCACGAATCTTCCCGCGCCTCTCCGGCCGGGTGACGTGCCGATCGCCGTGTTCGGCGCGGCCGACGACGTCGCGTTCGCGAACGTTCTCGAGGTCGAGAGTGGCGGCTGGATGACCGCGACGATCTTCCACTCGATCCTCCTCGTGAACCTCGACGCGCTCGACGGCGTGCGGGCGCACGGCGGACGCGAGCGGATGGCCGCCCTGCGCCGCGGATTCCTGCACGAGGTGGCGCACCTCGCTCTGCGCAAGGCCGGGATCCGCGTGCCGGTATGGCTCGAGGAAGGTCTCTGTGAACACCTGGCGCAGCCGCCTGCCGAGCCGGACCGGCTCCGTGAAGCGGTGGTGCGGCTGGAGGCTTTCCGGGCGTTCGCGCTCGACTGTCGCTGGGGCGGAGCGCGGTCTTCGGCGACGAGCCTTCTCGAGCTTTCGGACCGCCCCGTCGACGAGAACCCCGCCTATCTCCTCGCCCGGGACCTCGTGTCGTACCTCGCGGACCTCCACGGGTTCGAGGAGCTTCTCCGCGGCCTCGCGTCCGCGCGCCTCGACGCGCTGAAGGAGCCGTTCACGGCATGGGGGGCGACCCTCGAAGAGACGCTCGATGCCTGGGCTTCGAATCTCCAAGGGCGCGTGGCCGATCGGCCCACCTTCGGGCAGCCGCTTCGCATCTTCGATCGGGAAGGCCACGCGCTCCTCTACAACCGCATGTCGGGCGGTTACGTTCTCGCGCGAGCCGAGAGCGGTGCGCTCACAGAAATCGCGGGACGCAACCTCGACGTCGACGAGCTCCGGCCCGTGCTCGAGGCGATGGCGCCGGAGGACCCGCTCGTGGCCCGGTGGCAGAGCGGCGTCTACCCGAAAAAGCGCGGCAAGCACCTCCGCCTCGCGCTCGAGGACGCCTGCAACATGGGCTGCTCGTACTGCTACGAAGGCAGCCGCACGCGCCGCGCGATGACGGTCGACGTGGCCGACCGGGCCGTGGCCGCCTGGCGCGACCTGCTTCTCCCCGGCGACCTCGAGCGCACGACCATCCGCTTCTTCGGCGGCGAGCCGCTCCTCAACTGGGGCGTGAGGAAACACGTGCTCGACACCGCCGACGCGGGCCTTTCCCCCTCCCCCCGCTTCAACGTGAACACCAACGGCACGCTTCCCC
>CAZXSG010000587.1:0-3789 GCA_964643185.1 uncultured Holophagales bacterium | reverse complement strand
TAGCGGTCCTTCTCCATGAACGGCACGCCCTGCGACATGATCGTCCGGCACATGAGAACGGTGGGCCTGTCTGCAGCAAGCGCCCCCTTGAGCGCGTGGAACATGGCCTTGAAGTCGTGCCCGTCTACGACCACGACACCCCAGCCGTCTGCGGCCCAGTCGGCCGCGATGTCCTGGGGCAGGATGTCCGCGTTGTCGCCGGAGAGCTGGATCTCGTTCCAGTCGACGAGGCCCACGAGGTTCGTGAGCTTCTCCTTGGCCGCGTAGCGCCGCGCCTCCCCGAGCTGGCCCTTCTGCTGCTCGCCGTCACCCATCGCACAGAAGACCTTCGCGGAACTGCCCCTGATGCGTGCGGCCAGCGCGAAGCCGACGGCCGCCGAAAGGCCCTGGCCGAGGTTGCCCGTGCCCCAGTCGATGCCCGGGACGTCGCGCTCCACGTGCCCCTCGAACGGCGAGCCGCCCCGCCGGAAGCCCACGAGCGGAAGGGACGGGTCGAAGTACCCGAGGCGCGCGAGCGCCGCGTACGCAGACGGAGACGTGTGGCCGTGGCTGATGACCACGCGGTCCCGATCGACGGCGAACGGGTTCTTCGGATCACAGTTGCCGAAGCCCCACAGCAGGAGCTCGAAGTCGATCGACGACATCGAGCCGCCCGGATGCCCCGAGGCCGCGAGCGTCGTCATCTTGAGGATGTCGCCGCGACAGTCCTTCCCGAGGGCTTTCAGCGTCTCGAGCTGCGTTTCGGTGAGTTCGTCCTGTTCGAAGGTGCCGAGGATCATCAGGCCCCCACCGTGAGCTTCTGGGTGGCCGCCAGGCCGTGCGCCGCCTCGGCGCGCCGGGCCTCCACGGTCGCGAGGAGCTCGTCGTACGACTGGGCGAACGCCACGACGCCGTCCTTCTGGAGCTTTTCGCCGACCGCCTCGACGTCAATGCCCTCGGCGAGCAGCGCCGCGAGGGTCTCGCGCGCCTCGACGAGGCCCTCGGTCACGGTGTCGCCCAGGTCCTTGCCGTGGTCGAGCAGCGCCTCGAGCGTCTTCTCGGGCATGGTGTTCACGGTGTCGTTCCCCACGAGCTGCTCCACGTAGAGGAGATCGCTGTAAGCGGGGTTCTTCGTGCCCGTCGACGCCCAGAGCGGGCGCTGGACGCGGGCGCCCTTGGCGGCGAGGGCGCGGAAGCGCTCGCCTTCGAAGATCGCCAGGTAGTCCTGGTAGACGACCTTGCAGTTCGCGAGGCCGGCCTTGCCGCGCAGGGCCAGGAGCGCGTCCTTCTTCTCACCCTCGGCCGCAGCCGCCTTGGCGTCCAGCTCCTTGTCGATGAGCGTGTCGACCCGCGACACGAAGAACGAGGCCACGCTGTGGACCTTGGAGAGGTCTCCGCCCTTTTCGGCCAGCGCCTCGAGCCCCTCGACATAGGCCATGGCCACGTCGCGGTAGTGCTTGCGATTGAACATGAGGGTCACGTTGATCGAGACCCCCTCGCCGATGAGCGTGCGGATGGCCTCGATCCCTGCGGGGGTCGACGGCACCTTGATGAAGACGTTCGGCCTCGCGAGCGCAGCCGAGAGGCGCTGGGCCTCCGCGACCGTGCCGGCGGTGTCGTGGGCGAGGGACGGCAGCACCTCGAGCGAGATCCAGCCATCCACCGCGTTCGCCTCCTGGAGCGGGCGGAAAAGGTCGGCCCCTTCGGCGATGTCGCGCTGGGTGAGGGCGTCGTAGATCGCGAACGCGTCCTTCCCTTCGGAGGCCATCCGGGTGATCTCGGCGTTGTAGTCGCCCTCGTTCTTCTGGATCGACTGGCCGAAGATCGTCGGGTTCGAGGTGACGCCGTAGATCGCGCCCGAGGAGATGAGCGCACCGAGGCGGCCCGACCTCACGAGCTTGTTCGAGATCGTGTCGAGCCAGACGGCCTGGCCTCGTTTTCTGTATGCCACAGGAGCGGTCATCTGCATCCTCCTCGGTCCTTCGAACCGGGCTCGTCACGGGGGCCGTCGGGGACCGTCGGGTGAATCCGATACCGGAGGGTCACATTCCCCATCGAGCCCGCTCGAGGCGCGGGCTCGAGGGGTCAGCAGGCGCTTTCTGACCCAGGCATCCCGGGTCAACAACAGATCCCTCAAACGAGGGATTCGCCGTAAGTCATTGATTCTTCGATGCTGGATCGCTCGTTTCCTACGGCACGGAACCTGCACTAGGCGAAGTGGAGGACGCATGAACACCCCCCACAAAGACGACGCCGCAGGCTCGCCGACCCAGGCCCCGCGCCGTCGCCGCTCCGAGATGACCGACCTGCTCCCGGAGTCCATGGACCGGCGTCTCGGCATGGAAGGCGTCCCGCGCCGCACCCACAAGGAGCCCGCCCAGGCTCCCCAGACAACCCGCTGAACTGCTGAACTGCTGAACCTGCTGAAGCTGTCGAAGAAGAGGCACCAATGAACACGCGCAAGACACTCGCCGCCCTCCTCGTCCCCGGCCTCCTCGCCTTCGGCGGGAACGCCCCGGCCGCCGTGCACCAGCCCGGCGACCGCGACCTGGCAGACGACCACGCGCACGACTGCGACCCCGTTCGCTCGTCGATCGCGCTCCGCGACCGCACGCAGTGGTGGGCCCGCGAGGACGCGCCGGTCGCGCTGGCGGCGTCCCTCGTCGACCAGAAGCAGAACGAAGGTGCGAGCAGCGTCCGCTGGACGATGCTCCTGACGACGATGGACCGCGAGGTCGTCGACGTCCGCACGGGCAGCGCGAAGCTCGAGAAGGGTGAAGGCTACGCGGTCTTCAACTTCGACGGTCGCGACTCCGCGGGCAAGCCGATTCCGGCCGGACAGTACGTCTACCGCTTCGACGTTCCCGGCTTCGAGTCGTTCGGCGGCTTCATCCGCGTGTACGGCACCGACGAAACGCCCGACCCGAAGGTCGAGGACCGGCGCGAGGGGCTCGCTTCGTCCACGAATCCCAGCGTGCCCTACAGCTTCTACTTCGGCGCCCAGCACGCCCACACCACCTACTCCGACGGCGGCATCCCGAACGCGTCCTGCACCGGCTCGGTCTCCGGCCCGCACGCGGGCGCGAACCCGGCCGACGCGTTCAACTACGCCAAGACGCAGGGCGGCGTGGACTGGATCGCCGTGATCGACCACAACCACCTGTTCGACGACGCCTGCGGCTCGGGCTGTTCCACCGCAACCCTTCGTCAGCGCTACCAGGACGGCCTCGCCGCCGCGACGGCCTCGACGACGGCTTCCTTCGTCGGCCTCTACGGCATGGAGTGGGGCGTCATCTCGAACGGCGGGCACGTCGCTCTCTACGACACGACGAAGCTCTTCGGCTGGGAAGCCTACGCCGACGTCCAGACGCCCAAGACCGACTACCTCGCACTGTGGACCGCCGCGAACAACCCGGCGAACCAGGGCGTGAACGGCGCCGCGGCCGGCCTCTGCCACCCGGGCACGAGCGACTACAACAGCTTCGCCAAGAACGCCGACGGCGTCTCGATCCTCACGGGCGTCGCCGTCATCTCGGGCCCCGCGTTCAACAAGACCACGGACTTCGCCGACGGCGGCTCGCGCTACTCCGGCCCGAAGGCCGGCGGCAGCGACATGTACAACTACGCGCTCCAGCGCGGCTGGATCGTCGGCCCCGAGGCGCACGCCGACAACCACTGTTACAACTTCGGCAACACCACCCGCAACCGCACCGTCGTGCTCGCGAACGGACTGTCCAAGGCCAGCGTCATGGGCGCCCTCCGCGCGCGCCGCTTCTATGCCTCCTCGGACATGAACGCCCAGATGTTCTT
>CAZXSG010000586.1:0-3800 GCA_964643185.1 uncultured Holophagales bacterium | reverse complement strand
ACCGAAGAACAGAAGACCACCGATCAAGGTCTTTCGCATCAGGGTCGGACGGCAGGTGACCGAGGCGATGGAGCCGATCAGCAGACAGACGAGCGCGGGATAGATCGGGTTCCAGGGAACGAAGTAGAGCGGTACAAACAGGAAAACCGGCGCCAGCAACGCCAGCCGATGAAAGCCATGGCGCGATCTCTGCGTCTCTGCGGTGTGGACGGGCGCGGGCTCTCGGCTCGTCAGCGTGTCGTACAGCGCGCAGCCGATGCCCCCTATGGCAAAGCAGAAGATCAAGCTCTCGATGTCGAACCCGGTCCGTTGTGCGAGATCGAAGAGGCCTGGCGGGTTCCAGTACGTCGGGACGAAGATCGGCTCGGTGAGCCCGAAGGCGGCGGTGGCGAGACTCGTGTAACACATGACCCTGCGGTGGCCGGGATTCGCCAGATAGAGCCCGCCCCAAGGCACGAGGAACGCAGCCGACCATGCCAACCATACGTAGTGATATCTCATGCGCCCGAATTCCGGCCCGGGGCGCTCGTCACCTGCATATCGTCGCGCCCGCGTCGAGCATCATTCCTCGACGGCGCTGGCTTGCTGCCGCCTACCGAGGACGGCTGGCAGCACGAGTCCAAAAGCCCAGAGCAAAGACGGTATCAGGAGGAGCCATTTGAACGCGGAGTCGAGCCGAAGGTTGACGACACTCATCGTGCCGACCGTGAAGAGCCCCGCCAGCGCGAGAACGACGCGAGTCGGTGTCTGTCGGCCCGTGGAAGCATGCGTCGCGACGAAGATCGTCAAGACACCCGCGCCTGCCATGAAGCCACCCAACACGGTGAAGATGCGCTGGGCCCACGGCTCCAGCAAAGGTATGGCAGATCGGATGGCGGCCGGGCTCATTCCGATGTAACGAAAGTCTTCAGGGAGCAACGGGGGGCGAATGAACATGAAGTATGCGCCGAGCGCGACCAGCCAGGCCCCGCAGAGATCGAAGATCAGAGTGGAGGCGGCGAGGCGAGGCGATCGTATTCTCGCCGGCTCGATTTCGCTCCTGACATGAAGGGTGCTGCCATGGCACCCCATTGGTGTCAGTGGCCGGGAACGTGGTGCGACACCCGGGCGCCCGCTTGCGCCATCGGCGCCGAAGCGCCCGGGATCGGGATAGTCACCGATCATCAGGGCTCCCGACGGAGCGTCATACGGTTGTAGAGGCGCGCGCAGAGCCAGGCGAAGAGGCCGCTTCCAAGGCTCCAGACGCAGAGCCCGAGTACGTAGCCGCCCCAGGTAACGCTCAAAGCCGGCACCCCGGACGCGACGTGGAAGAGACTCCGGGTCAAGGCTGCCGAAGGCTCGGGCGCGACCGCGACGATGAGCGAGCAGATCGTCCAGAGGATCGCGGAGACGCTTGCAACGGCGCCACCGAGGGGGCCCGCCTCGAGTTTCATGGCTTCTATCGCTTTCTTGGGAGGAACGAAGGCTCTTGCGGCGCCTCCCGGTCGTCACGCAATCGCCATATGGAAACATGGCGGACGAACATTAGAATGCCCTTAACTTCGGCTGATGCCGATGAATCATGGTCCGAGCGGTCGGCGGTCGGCCTTGCGTCCCACGACAAGGGAAGATAGGCCGTCATGAAATCTCCGGACGCTGAAGTGCTCGGTTCGAGGGAGCGGGGTATCCTCCTCGGGCAGAAAGCGGCCAGCGAAACCCCATCGAACAACGGCCCGGAGCAGAGCGGAGCGCCAGCGCCGTCTTCTTGGAAGTGAGCAGAACGTGTAGAGCATCGTTCCGCCCGGCGCCAGAACCCGCAAGTACTCGGCAACCGCCGCATCGCGATCGGGAATCGTCTCGAGGACCCAGTCGCTGACGACGACGTCGAAGCTTTCGTCGGCGAAGGGCAGGGCGAGTACATCCCCTTGAACGCGAGCGGCGCGGCAGTTGCTCGTCCCTCGTAGCATGGGTAGCGATTGATCGATCGAGACGAGGCGAACGGCGGGCGCGAGACGCAGGATTTGACGCGACAAGGTACCGGTGCCCGAACCCGCATCGACGACGCGGACGCCGAGGCCCAGCAGATGTTCCAGGTCCCGCAGGAGCGCACGCTCCGTCTGGCCTCCTGCGACCTTCAGCCAGATCCGCCTGAAGAGCTCGTAGCGCGGCGCCGCCCGGTCGTAGACCTCGCGGACGTTGCTCGAGAACGCGTGTAGACGGAAGGGCAGACGGCGAAAGAGGGCTCTCATGTGATCGCTTGGCGAGCCTGCCACCTCCGAGGCTCGAGACTTCGCATGAAACAACGATTCAGAATCCGGCCGGATCCGCCGCTCATCCTTGCCCTCCTGACGAGACTTGGTTCCCAACTGACCGTGCACGACACGTGCCACTGAGGGAGGCCCCTCGCGGGACCATGACGAGCTCCCCACTACGATCACGAAGCCACAGACCGGCTGATCCGCTTCATGGCTTCCACTGGTTCATCAACGCCCTGTCGCCGATGGCCAACGCGGCATAGAGCTTGCTGCCAACTCTGATGGAGGCGATGACAGTGTCCAACAATCCAGCCTGGGAGCCCAGGGGCGAATGGCGACTCCCGGCTTCCGTCCCCGGAGGAGAAGTTCAACGAGGAGCTCGGCCGTGATGCACGACGGTGGATGGTTTGGGATGAGCGGGGGCTCCTGGATGCTGCCCGTGCTTCTCGTCCTGGTGGTGGTGGTGCTCCTTCTTGCCATTGTCAACCGGGGCAGGAAGTAGGCGGCCGTCCGGTGCCGCTCACGCGCCGGTGAGCAAGTCTTACCGAGGCGACTGGAACGCTTGCAACAAACGGCGAGCTGGAAGATCGGCGACGCTCGCGGCTCGGCGGTCATTGCTCGGCGGGGAAGGAACGCGGGTGCTGTCGGCGCTCCCCCTGATTCACCTGCATCATCCGCGGCTTAAGACTCTTCTAATCTTCTCCAGCCATCTTGCGGGTGTGAGACGGGATCGAATCGTTCGACCAGGATTCGGAGCCCGGCCGTGACGGCCGGGACCTACGCTCTCAGACGGCTGAGAGCGCGGCCCCTGCGCACGCTTCTGACCATGATGGCGTGCGCGATTCTCACCGCGCTCGTGGGCTTGCTCTGGACAGTAGACCGCTCCCTCAGCTCCGACTGGTCGCCGCACGAAGCGCAGCGCCTCGTGGTGCGGCCGAGGGGTCTCGGGACCGATGGCCTTCCCATCGCGATGGCCGAACGGCTCAGGCAGCTACCTGGGGTGCGGGCCCTGACCTCGTTCGACGTCGTCAGCGCACGCTTTCGCGAGAACCGGGGCGTCGACAGCTTCCAGAAGGCCGCGGTCGATCCGCTGCCCTACCTCGACGTCCATGCCGAGGCGAAGGTGACGGCTGAGGACCGGAAGGCGTGGTTCGAGGATCCGACCGGGGCCGCGATTGCCGAAAACCTCGCGAGGCGCGTGGGCCTCCGCCGCGGCGACCGCGTGGTCCTGCGGCTCAACAGCATGCCGGTGGTTCTGGAGCTCACCGTGCGCGCCATCATCGCGTGCCCGCGCGACTCCGGGCTCTACTTCCACCGGCGGTACCTCAGGGAGAAGCTCGGCGACCTCTCACGAACGGACTTTTTCTGGGTCATGGCCGATCGGCCCGAAGCGGTATCCGCCCTCACGCGGGCCATCGACGAACGCTTCGAGAACTCGCCGTCGCCGACGAAGACCGACTCGGAGCGGCAGTGGCCGCGGGAATTTCCCGGGATGCCCGGCCACCTCCGCGCCTTGCTGACCGGGCACCGGTACGTCCCGCGGCTCACCCCCCCCCTCACCCCATC
>CAZXSG010000585.1:0-3809 GCA_964643185.1 uncultured Holophagales bacterium | reverse complement strand
CTTGATGGCCTTCTACATCGTCCATCTCTTCCAGACCAGGAGCGTTCCGCAGGACCGCAAGGTCCTCTGGGCCGTGATCCTCTTTCTCGGCAACGTGATCGCGATGCCCGTGTACTGGTACATGCACGTCTGGCGCGATGACTCGCCCGATTTACCGCCGGTGATCTGATCCTGCCATCGTGCGTTTGCTCCATGCCGGCGAGGCAAGGAACCTGAGAGGATGGGCCTGATGAACCACGACGACTGGTCCCGCCTCGCCGTCTCGGCCGAAGAGGCCGTCTCCCGCATCGCCAGCGGTCACCGCGTGTTTCTCCACGGCGCCGCGGCCACACCGACGCCCCTCGTGAGCGCGATGGCGGCCCGGCACGACCTGGAGGGCGTCCGCATCTACCACCTCCACACCTCGGGGCCGGCCTCGTTCGCCGAGCCGGACGCCGCCGCGCGCTTCACGTCGATCTCGCTGTTCACGGGCGCGCCCGTGAGAAAGGCCGTGCAGGAAGGCCGGGCCGATTTCATCCCGATCTTCCTGTCCGACATCCCCGGGCTCTTCAGCTCGGGGCGCATTCCGCTCGACGTCGCGCTGCTCCAGCTCTCCCCTCCCGACTCCCACGGGAACTGCAGCCTCGGCACGTCGGTCGATGCCGCGAAGGCCGCCGCCGAGTCCGCCCGCTTCGTGATCGCCGAGATCAACGAGCAGATGCCCCGCACGCACGGCAACACCGTGGTGCCGTTCTCGCGCATCGCGGCGTTCATCCGGAGCGATCGTCCGCTCCACGAGCACCTGGCCGAGCCGGAGACCGAGGTGGAGGGCCGCATCGGCGAGCTCATCGCGGGGCTCGTGGAGGACGGCTCGACGCTCCAGATGGGCATCGGCGCCATCCCCGACGCCGCGCTCGCGCGCCTCAAGGACAAGAACGATCTCGGAATCCACACGGAGATGTTCTCCGACCGTGTGGTCGATCTCGTGGAGGCTGGCGCCGTCACGAACCGCCTCAAGAGCGTGCATCCCGGGCGCATCGTGACGAGCTTCGTCGCGGGCTCGAAGCGCCTCTTCGACTTCGTGCACGACAACCCGCTCGTGGAGTTCCACCCCTGCGACCGCACGAACGACACGGCGCTGATCCGCAAGAACGACAAGGTGCACGCGATCAACTCCGCGCTCCAGATGGACCTCACCGGGCAGGTCTGCGCGGACTCCATCGGCCACCGCATCTACTCGGGCATCGGCGGCCAGATGGACTTCATCCGCGGCGCGGCGCTCTCGAAGGGGGGCAAGGCGATCCTCGCGCTGCCGTCCACGGCCATGGGCGGCCGCATCTCGCGCATCGTGCCCGAGCTGACGCCCGGCGCCGGCGTCGTGACGACGCGCGGCCACATCCACTGGGTGGTCACGGAGTACGGAGCGGTGAACCTCCACGGCATGACGCTCCGGGAGCGCGGCGCCGCGCTCGTGTCGATCGCGCATCCCGATTTCCGCGCCGAGCTGCGCGGCGATCTGCTGCGGATTCGGAACTACTCCTTCGAGTAGGCTTCCCGCGGGGGAGGCCTTCCATGTCCACCGAACAGACGCTCTCGGGGCCCGACTTTTCCACGGGAATCGCGTTCGACGAGCTCACAGAGGGAAGCCCGCTCCTCGGGCACGCCGGCGAGGACGCCGTGATCCTGGTGCGCCTCGGCGACGGTGTCTCGGCCGTGGGCGCCACGTGCACGCACTACAGCGGTCCGCTCGCAGAAGGCCTCGTCGTGGATGGCACGGTGCGCTGCCCCTGGCATCACGCGTGTTTCGATCTGAAGACGGGCGCCGCGCTGCGGGCCCCGGCGCTCAATGCGATTTCCGTCTACGACGTCGCGGTCGAGGGCGGGCTCGTGCGGGTTCTGGGGAAGCGGGCGGATCCGGCGCCCCCGGAACGCGCCGGAGACCCGGCGTCGATCGTCATCGTCGGGGCCGGCGCCGCGGGCAACGCCGCGGCCGAGGCGCTCCGCGGGGCAGGCTACGCGGGCGGCCTCACGATGATCGGCGCGGAGGATTCCGTCCCCGTCGACCGGCCCAACCTCTCGAAGGACTACCTGGCCGGGAAGGCGCCCGAGGAGTGGATTCCGCTTCGAGGCGCCGACTTCTACGCGGACAAAGGAATCGAGCTCCGCACGGGCACGCGGGTCACGGCGATCGACGTGACGGGGCGCTCCGTGACCCTGAGCGACGGATCGGCGGTGCCGTTCGAGCGGCTCCTCCTCGCCACCGGCGCCGAGCCCGTGCGTCTCGCGGTCCCCGGAGCCGATCTGCCGCACGTCCACACATTGCGAACCCTCGCCGACAGTCGCGCGCTCATCGCGCGGGCCGGAGGAGCGACGCGTGCCGTCGTCGTGGGTGCGAGCTTCATCGGACTCGAGGTCGCGGCGGCGCTCCGGGAGCGCGGGCTCGAGGTCCACGTCGTGGCGCCCGGTGGCCGGCCGCTCGAGAAGATCCTCGGACCCGAGGTGGGCGACTTCGTGAAAGCGCTCCACGAGGAGCACGGCGTGGTCTTCCACCTGGGACGGATCCCACAGTCGATCTCGGCCGAGTCGGTCACGCTCTCAAACGGGAGCGTGCTGGATGCCGATCTGGTCGCCGTGGGCATCGGCGTGAAGCCCGTCGTCCGCCTGGCCGAGTCCGCGGGCCTCGCGGCCGACAAGGGAATTCTCGTGGACGAGCGGCTCGAGACGAGCGCGCCGGGCATCTTCGCCGCGGGCGACGTCGCTCGCTGGAAGGACGCGCGCACCGGCGAGCGCCTTCGCGTGGAGCACTGGGTCGTGGCGGAGCGCATGGGCCGCGCCGCCGCTTTCGCCATGCTCGGCGAAAGCGCGCACTTCGATGCCGTGCCGTTCTTCTGGAGCGCTCACTACGACGTGACGATCTCCTACGTGGGACACGCCGAAGCGTGGGACCGCATCGACCTCCACGGCAGCCTCGCCGCCCGCGACGCCACGGTGGCCTACCGGCGCGAGGGGAAGACGCTGGCCGTCGCCACGATCGGGCGGGATCGCACGAGCCTCGAGGCCGAGGCCGCGTTCGAGCGGAACGACGTCGCGGCGCTTGCGGAGTTCGGTCTCACACGCTGAAAGTGATTTTCAGCGGCCAGTCCTCAGTCCCGAGGAGCGGCTTCACGCACGCAGTTCCTTCCAACCTTTGTCCGGGACCCACGAGACGCGGCGGCCCAGCGATTCCTCCAACAATCCTTCGGAGTCTTCCGGCGGAAGGGCGCGACCCCACTCCGCGAGCCCGGCCTCGGCGACGACGAGGCTCTCCGGGTGGGGATGCGCGAGCGAGTCGCGAAGCCCCTCCTCCGGGTGTGTCACCGTGACCCGCGAAACCGCCATGAGCCACCTCGGCAAGACAGTACCCTGAAATCTACCGTCAGTCAGCCCACCTGACGCAGCCCGTCGGCGATGGGGCGCCGCGCCGAGCGGATCGCGGGGACGAGACCCGCCAGGGCGCCGACGCCCACGGCGACGCCGAAGCCCAACGCGAGGATGCCGGGATAGATGCGCATCGAGGCGGCCAGAAACGCCATGGGCGTCGCGAGGAGCACGGACTTCAGCCAGGGCTCGAGCAGGACGAAGAGCCCGAGACCCAGCACGCCCCCGGCGAGGCCGAGGAGGAGCCCCTCGCCCAGCACGAGCGCGACGATGGCCCGGCGCGGGAAGCCCAGAGCGCGCAGCACGGCCAGCTCGGTGATGCGCTCGCCCGCCGTCATCGCCATCGTTTTGGCCGCGATGAGCACGATTGCGAAAACGAGGAACGCGCCGATCGCCCCGATGAGCAGCCTCCC
>CAZXSG010000584.1:0-3820 GCA_964643185.1 uncultured Holophagales bacterium | reverse complement strand
CGCTTCGGCCGCGACCACGGGGCCGATCGTGGTCACGAACCCGGACACACAGACGGGCTCCCTCGCGGGCTCCTTCACGTATGTGCTCCGCGGGGACGCGAACAACAACGCGGCCATCACGCCGGCGGATTCGATCTACCTCAACCTGTACGTCTTTCTGGGCGGGGCCGCGCCAGCCTCGACGTGTCAGGCCGACGTGAACGGCAACGGGGCGGTGACCCCCGCCGACTCGATCTATCTCAACCTCTTCGTCTTCCTCGGGGGCGCCGCCCCTCCGCCCTGACAGAATGTGGCCCGTGCCGGGCCGAGCCTTTCTCCACGCGATTCTCGCGATCACCGTCGGGGGCTGTCTGGGCTACGTCGCCAAGGGCCTTGCCGTGAAGGGCGGCCCCGCTCCGAGGCGGGAGATCCTGCCCGTGCCCGCGGTGAAGGCGCGGTCGCTCGCTGCGCCACCGGCCTCGCCGGTGTCGATGGCGCCGGCCCCGTCGATGGCCGCGCCTTTTCCCGTGCCGGCGATCGATTCCTCGACCGTGATGGCGACCGCGATGAGAGCGGTCATCGGGATCCGTCGCTACGAGGGGGGCGCGGTGTCGGGGCTCGGCTCGGGGTTTTTCGTGTCGCCCGAGGGATATGCCGTCACGAACAACCATGTGATCGACGGGCTGTCGGGCGTCGAGACGCTCCTGTACGGCGATCAGAAGCTCTGGGGCCAGGTCGTGGCCACCGATGCCACCCGCGACCTCGCCGTGCTTCGTGTGCGCGCCGATGAGCCGCTCCCGTTTCTCGCGCTCGGCACGACAGAGAGGCTGCGTCCGGGCAAGGCCGTGTGGGCCATCGGGTTCCCCATGTCGGAGAAGCTCGGGTTCACGCTCACCAAGGGCATCGTGAGCGGCCTGAGGGATTTCGACGAGCCGCGAGGCCGCTTCGTGCAGCACGACGCGGCCATCAACCCGGGCAACTCCGGGGGACCGCTCCTGAACGACGAGGGCCTGGTCGTCGGCGTCAACACCTGGAAGCTCCGTGGTGCCGACCGGCTCGGCTTCGCGGTGCCGGCCGAGGAGATCCGGGCGTTCGTCGAGGGCCTCCAGATCCTGCCCTGACGCCCGATATGATACAAATCGAAAGATGAGAACCTCACGCGTGGCGACCTTCGCCCTCGCGCTCGTGCTCGGGTCCGGTACGGCGCTGGCGTGGGATCCGGAAACCCACGTGGGTCTCGAGAAGGCGGCTCGGCTCGTTTCGCCAGCCTTCGCCGCCCGGTTGCCGCTCGAGTTCAAGGACGAGTTCCAGCGCGAGCTCGCGCAACCCGACCTCATGGACAAGATCTGCCGGAACCATCGGGGGAAGGAGGCGAAGATCGATGCCTTCGCCGAGGCGGAACGGCAGCTCCTCGAGCTGCGTAAGCCGCTGCGCCCCTACCCTCGGGCGCAGGCCGTCGCGCGGTACCTCCACTACGTGGCCGACTGTGTCGTCCCGGCGGGGCTCGCGACCGGCCAGAAGTTCCAGCTCGCCGATTTCTGGACGAACCGCGACTTCATCCTCTACCGCGAGCGGCGTCCGCTCACGGAGCCGCTCGCTCAGGCGCTCCGGCAGAGAGCGCAGGAGGCCGCCGAAGCGGGGACCGGTCCGGAGTCGTATGGCCTCGTCCTGCGGCTCGCGCTCAACACCCTCGTCGATGCGGCGATGCTGCTTCCGGCGCGGCCGGAGGCGGCGCTCGAGGCCGACGGCGGGCCGCTCGTCTTCGTCGTCAACCGCGCCGACAACGGCTATTCGGGCATGCAGACCGATGCGTACGTCGTCAGTGAGTTCTATCGCCAGGGGAGCTGCATCGCGCAGGTCAGCTACGTGGCCGAGCTCAAGAGCGGCGGCGAGGGCCGCAAGCAGGCGGACCTCATGAACCGTCCCGGCGTTCAGGTGGCCGAGGCGGTCGAGAGGAACGGCCCGGGAGGCCGCTCCTGGGAGGCGCTCCTCTTCAACAACGCGGGCACGTGCGCCCGGAAGCTGCGGGCCACTTCGGGGAGCTGGGCGCTCGCGTTTCCCGACGTCATGCCCCCGCAGAGCCTGCTGCGCGTCTCGGCGGCGTTGCCGCCGGGCGTTTCGGCCGCCGCGGTACAGCTGGGCTACGAGGCCACGAGCTGCGCGGGAGAGACACCATCGGCGCAGGCCCTCACCGGCACGCGCCTCGTGATCGGAGGGAGCGGGGGCGTGCCGCGCTTCGAGTCGGCCGTGCGCGACACCCGCGCGCTGGATGCCCGGGACGGCCCACGCTCGTCGATCCTGGGCGACCGCAAGCTGGCCGCGAATGCGAAATCGGTGTTCAACAAGGCGAGCGGGCCGGGGGTCTTCACGGCCGAGGTCCCGCCCGACGTGACCCTCGGCCTCCAGGGTCTCGTGTCTCTCGGCACCGTCAAGCTGAGGTACGAGGGCAGCCTCTGGCAGGCCGTCGTTCCGGTGCGCAACGCGAGCGACGGGCTTCTCGGAATTTTGCACGTCACGTTCGGGATCACGCCCGAGAGCGGCGGCCCGGAGCGTTTCGAGACGATCTCGATCGACCTCGTGTCGCTCCTTCCCGCACAGTCGGAATCGCGCACCGCCCGCATGACGCTCCTCGGCGAGGCGAACCCAAGGGGCCTCCGCATCCAGAGCGCGCGGATCGGGCCGGCGGGCAGCCTGCCCGACGTGGGGAAGGTCAAGGCTCCCCGGGTGACGAACCAGGTGCCCCTGCATTGACGCCTCGACGCCTCGCCGCGCCGCTCGCGCTGGGGCTCGCGGCTTTCGCGCTCGGGTTCGCGACGAGGAAGGCCCCGGATCCCGCTCCGCTCGGACGCCTCGCGGCGCTCGCGCTCGCCCGGGACGCGGATCCCGAGCGGCTCGAGAAGGCGCTGGAGGCGGCGTTCGGGGGCCGCTTCCGGGCCCGCGTCGAGGGTTCGGGCGAAGAGGGGGAGCGCGTGCTGACGTTCTTTCGTCTCGAGGGTCCGGGCGAGCCCGTTCGCGGGACTCTGGGGACTCTGGGGACTCTGGGGACTCTGGGGACGCCCGGCACCGGCTTCCTCGCGGTCGGGCCGCAGTCTGCCGAGGCGGGCCTCGTCACGTCCGCGCGGGCTCTCGCTCGGGAGCTTGCGCCACCCACGGCCTGTCCCGGAGCGGAGCCCGAGCCCGAGGAAACGTTCCACCGGCTCGCGAACGCGGGCCGGCGCGCGGGGCTCACGTCGTGGGACCTGCCTGCGGAGGTGAGCCCCGGCATTCCCCTTTACGCCGCGACGTCGAGCGATCTCGACAGGGCGTCCCGAGGTCTCTTCCTCGTGGCCATGAACACCTCTCCTTCGTTTGCGACCCGCTTCGTCGCGCTCGCGCGAAACCGGCTGCTTCCCGATCCGGACGAGCCGTTTCGCGAGGAGCTCCTGCAGCAGCCGTTCCGATCGCGCGCGCCGCTCGTCACGGGGGACATGTCCATTGCCGAAGCGATCGCCGCGGTTCGCCTGGGTGTGTCGAAGGGCGTCCCGATCTCCGATCTCGGCTCGCGGGTCGTCGCCTCGCGGAATGGTCCCGGTCCCGAAAACGTTTCCTTCTTCCTGAAGCCCGAGAGCGGCAGCGTGCTCCTCCAGGCGACGTTCCACCGCGACGCGCCCGAGACGGAGCTGCTGTCGCGGCTCGTGGGCGCCTCGGAAGAGCGTGCCGCGTTCCTTGGCAGCCTGGTCCTCTCGGGCCGGCTCGAACCCCCCGTTTGCGATCCGTATCAGGGAGAGGCGTACACGCTTCTCGACCTCGCGTTCGAATGGCGACTGATGGCGCGCTGATCGAACTTTGTTCAGCCCTCCCG
>CAZXSG010000583.1:0-3828 GCA_964643185.1 uncultured Holophagales bacterium | reverse complement strand
CCTCAGGGATGCCTCGCGGAAGCCGGAGAGGAGGTCGTCGAGGCGATCCTCGGTGCTCTTGCGGATGGGCTCGATTCGCTTTGCCATTTGGCGGAGGGTAGCTCAGCGCTTGATCGTGGCTGCCGCACCTGTTCGTGTGGCTCCGCCCGTTCCGGGCTGCGCACCTGTTCGTGTGGCTCCGCCCGTTCCGGGCTCCGCACCTGTTCGTGTGGCTCCGCCCGTTCCGGGCTGCGCACCTTCCTTCTGCGAGATGAGGAAGAGTGTGGCGAACCCGGCTCTCCTCACGGTGGCGAGCACCGGCCTCACGTCGCCCGTCGTCAGCTCCGCGTCGGCCGCGAGCACGACCTGTGCTCCCGGATCGCGCTCGAACGTCTCGCGGAGGCTGGCCTCCAGCTCGGATTCCACGACCCAGTTTGGCTCTGCCCCTTCGTTCCCGAGCCAGGTCGTACCGTCCTGCCGCAGCTCGAGGTGGACCTTCTTCGAATCCTTCGAGAGCTTGAACGGATCGTCGGTCTTCGGCGGCTTCACCTTCGCGAGGAGCGGGACGACGACCATCGAGATGATGAGGAGGACGAGACAGACGTCCACGAGCGGCGTGACGTTCATGTCGCCCCGGGGCTGCTCGACGCGTGGGCCGGCCTTGATACGTCTCATGCTTCCATCGACCGCGCGGCAGACGGAAAGTTCCCCGATACTTCCGGAATGAACGACCGCCGCAACGACAGCCAGAGCCCTCGCGAAAATCGCAACGACCGCTCCGACCTCGCTGCCCTCGCCCGCGAGGCGATGAGGGAGCGTGGTCTCGCGCCGGAGTTCGAGCCCGCGGTGCTGGCCGAGGTCGACGCGATGCCTGCCGAGCCGCCGGCGGACGGCGGCGTGGCCGATCTCACGGGGCTCTGCTGGATCTCGATCGACAACGACGACTCGCGCGACCTCGATCAGCTCTCCGTCGCGGAGCGTCTCGCCGACGGCTCGATCAAGGTCCTCGTCGCCATCGCCGACGTGGACGCGCTCGTGAAGAAGGGCTCCCCCACCGACGGGCACGCGAAGAACAACACGACCTCGGTGTACACGGCAGGCGGCGTCTTTCCCATGCTGCCCGAGCGCCTCTCGTACGACCTCACGTCGCTCAACGAAGACGTGGACCGCCTCGCGATGGTGATCGAGATGACCGTGGCGGACGACGGCTCAACGAGCGCTCACGACGTGTACCGCGCGCTCGTGCGCAACCGTGCCCAGCTCGTTTACGACACCGTGGCCGCCTGGCTCGACGAGGACGGACCCGCTCCCGCTCGCGTCGCGGCCGATCCCGAGATCGCCGCGCAGATCAGGCTCCAGGTCGAGGCCGCGGGAAATCTCCGTCGCGTGCGCTTCGAGGAAGGAGCGCTCACGCTCCAGTCCATCGAGGCCCGGCCGGTCTTCGACGGCACGACCATCGTCGACGTCGCCGCGCAGCTCCCGAACCGCGCCAAGAACCTCATCGAGGACCTCATGGTCGCCTCCAACGGCGTCACCGCGCGCTTCCTCGAGGACCGGGGCTTCCCGTCGCTCCGCCGCATCGTGCGCGAGCCCGCGCGCTGGCTGAAGATCGTGGACGTCGCGAAGGAATATGGCGAGGTTCTGCCCGGCGCGCCCGACAGCCGCGCTCTCTCGGCCTTCCTGGCCGCCCGCAAGAAGGCCGACCCGCTGCGCTTTCCCGACCTCTCGCTCGTGATCGTGAAGCTCATGGGGCCCGGCGAGTACACCGTCGAGCGCCCGGGCGAGGACGGCCCCGGACACTTCGGCCTCGCGGTGAAGGACTACACGCACTCCACCGCGCCGAACCGCCGCTACCCCGACCTCATCACGCAGCGGCTCCTGAAGGCCGCGATCGCGAAGTCGGCGCTGCCCTATTCCGCCGAGGAGCTCGACGACCTCGCGCGGCACTGCACCGATCGCGAGGACGACGCGAACAAGGTGGAGCGCCGGCTCCGCAAGTCCGCGGCGGCGCTGCTCCTTTCACAGCGACACGGCGAGACGTTCGAAGGGGTGGTCACGGGCGCGAGCGAGAAGGGCACCTGGGTACGCCTCCTGCGTCCGCCCGTGGAAGGTCGCGTCGTGCGCGGGTTCCAGGGCCTCGACGTGGGCGACCGCGTCGCGGTGACGCTCCTCGACACGGACGTCGCGCGCGGCTTCATCGACTTCGGCAGGGCGCGCGGCCGCGGACTGTGACCGGCCCTCATCCGTGGCGTTCGCGGCTGTCCGTGGGCGCCTCGGACCGCTCGTCCATGCCGTAGTCGCGCACCACCTCGGCGATGCGGAGCCGGTAGCTCGAGAAGACCTCGGCCCGTCCCTGCTCCTGCGCGGCGCGGTGCGCTTCGACGCGCCGCCAGGCCGCGACCGCTTCCTCGTCGCGAAAGAACGACAGCGAGAGGATCCGGCCGGGCTCCGTGAGGCTCTCGAAGCGCTCGATCGAGAGAAAGCCGTCGATCCGCTCGAGGAGCGGCCGGAGACCCGCGGCCAATTCGAGGTACGTGGACCGCTGACCCTCCCGAGGTTGCACCTCGAAGATGACGGCGATCACGCGGCACCCCAGAGGAGCGGGACCCGTGTGTTCAGAGACCGCCGGTAGGTGATGGGCTCCCGCGGCGCATCGACTCCGCGCGCCCGCAGGATCTCGAGCCCAGCCGCTGCAATGGGAATCGCGATGCGCTCGCCCGGAAAGCGATGCGCCCCTACGCCGAACGAAAACACTCGGCGGTTCGTGCGGTCGGGATCGAAACGGTCGGGTTCGGGATTCGCGGCCGGATCGCGGTTGGCGGCCCCCAGAAGCACGAGGACCTCGTCGCCGGCCGAGACGCGCATCCCGGCAAGATCGCCGTCCCGCGCCACGAAACGACGGGTGCTCTGGACCGGCGCGTCGAACCGGAGCGTCTCCTCGATTGCGTTCTCAGCCGGTGCGTCGTGAGGGGAAGCGGCCAGAAACGCGTTGCCGATGAGCCCCGCGGTGGCCTCGTAGGTCTGCGACAGGAAGCCCACGCCGTTGGCCAGGGCGACGTCCTCGGGGAGCCGTTCCGCCAGCCGCGATAAGAGGCCTCCGGCGTGCCGCGTGTCACGAAGTACTTCCAAAAGGCGCTCCGCGGCTGGCCGGCCGAGCTGGATCTCGTCGGCCGTGCTGCCGGGAGACACGCAGCGAACGACGCGCGCGACGAGTGAGGTGAGGTCGATCTCGCGCGGCACGCCGAGGAGCTCGGCGACGACCGCGACCGGCAGCCGGAAGGCGAAGCCCGGCAGATCGCGCACGAAATCCGCGGCACGCTCCCTGGCGAGGCTCTTCACGTGTCCTTCCTCGAGCGTGTCGAGCGTGTCGCCGACGGCCCTCTCGAGCGGACAGTGGCCCGCGCCGTCGGTCATGCGCACGAGGTGGCGAACGATCGTTCCCGCGGCCGAGCCTTCGAGTGCCCGAGGGACCGGCTCCTTCGGCGGCCTCACGAGACAGAGCTCGCTCGTGAGGACCTCCGATACGGCCTCGGCGCCCGAAGCGATGAAGAGACCGAGCGGGTCGTCGCCGAAGAAAGCCGCGCGCTCCCCCCGGCGCGCGTAGGACGGGGCCGGGACGGGGCCCGGGCCACGCCCCTTCCCGGCCACCGTGGAAGGCGCGACCCCGCCGCAGAGGAACGCGAAGCGACGCGGCGAGTACTTGAAGACCGTCACGGACCTCCTGGTCGAGGACCTCCAGTTCGTCGCAAAGGCATGGGACGCGAAGCAAGCCGGGTCGTACGGAGCGAGCTTCGTCGCGGCCGATCCGAACGAGAGCCTCACGAAGGCGTTCAAGGGAATGGTGCAGCT
>CAZXSG010000582.1:0-3843 GCA_964643185.1 uncultured Holophagales bacterium | reverse complement strand
TGAACTTCAGGAAACCGGAAAAGGCGGGAGGCACGAGCTCGCCCGGATAGAGGATGGGCGTCATATAGAGGACCACCATGAGGGCGGGACCGAGACTCTGGGCGAGATCGCGCAGAAAGACGTTCGCGGCCGCGAGAGCGAAAGCCGGCCCCAGGAGGAGAAGGGCTTCGAAGACGAACGCCAGGAGAAGCGCGGCGGCGTTCGGCTGGCCCCGGCCGCTCGCCACGGACCAGACGAGGAGCAGCAGGATTCCCAGGGCCTGGACGAGCAGGGCCGAGGCGAGCGCCGCGATCACGAGGCTTTCGGTGGGGAACGCGAGCTTCTTGACGAGGTGCCCTTGGTCCAGAACGGAATTCGCCGACCTCGTCAGGGCATCCTGGATCCCGATCCAGGGGAGCATCCCCGTGAGGAGGAACTCCGCGTAGCTCGGGAATCCGGCCGGTGGAGCGATCCGGAGGACCCCCGAAAAGACGAACCCGTAGAGCGCGCAGAGGACGAGGGGGTGGATGAGCAGCCACGCGACTCCCCCCATGCTGCCCGCGAAACGGGTGGCAAGGTCTCTACGGACGAGCTCCCGGACGAGGAAGGATCGGGGGGCGGAGCCAATCCAGGTCACGAAGAATGCTCTCATACCATTTTGCGGCTTGACACCCCTCGAGGGGGGCGTATCTTAAGAGGGCCGTCATGGGAGCCGTGTCTCGAGCCTCGCAGATTCTCCTGGTCGGACAGAAGATCCGCCAGATCCGCAAGAGTCGTCATCTGACTCAGGCGGATCTCGCCGCGCGTATCGGGGTCACCCAGTCCGACCTCTCGCGCATGGAGAACGGCGAATACAAGGTCGGGCTGGACACGCTGTTCCGCATCCTCCAGGTTTTCGAGCTCTCGATGAGCGCCTTCTTCGAGGAGGCCGCCAACGTCGCGGAGCCGGTCCCCGAAACGCACGAGGCTCACGACGCTCAGGATGGCCTGGAGGCTCCGGCCGTATCCGATCGCGAGCAGCTGCTCGCCGACTGGACCATTCTCCCCGAGGACGCCCGGCGCGAGGTGCTCGAGTTCGTGGCCTTCAAGCGCATGCAGGCCGAGAGCCGCCGGACCGTGACGACCGTGGCTTCCTCGACCGCCAGCGCCTCCGAGATCCCGTCCCGCCCCGCGCTCCGAGAGGTCCGTTCCCTCAACGACGAAAACAGCGAAAACGAGGTTCTCTCGTGACGTCCGAGCTCTCTGAAAGCCTCGAAGTCCAGCGCGCGGCGGCCAATGCGGCACGCGACCGGGCTCTCGAGCTCCTCCAGCTGGCCGAATTCGACAAGGCGCTCGCCGCCTACGACGAAGCGCTCGCGCATGCGCGGGCCGAAGGGGATGGCCCCTTCGTCGACTGGATGTTCGCCTGCCGCGCCGCCGCGGTGGTCGAGGTCGGTCCTACCGACGACGTCCTCGTCGAGCTGAAGCGGATCCTCCTCCGTGCGACCGATCCGCAGACCGCCGTCCGCGCCGCCCACACCGCGGCCAGCATCTACGAGCTCAAGAAAGACGTCGAAAAGGCGCTCTTCTACAACAAGCTCGCCGGCCAGCATGCCGAGCGCACGGGTGATCCGGTGCTCCGCGCCCATTGCGCGAACCAGCTCGGAAGCCTTCTCACCACGAACTCTCGTTTCGTCGAAGCGGGCGAAGCGTTCGCGGGTGCCCTCCGCGACACGGAAGGCATCGAGGCCGTCTCCCCCGTGTGGCGCGCGCTCTGGAAAGACAACCTCGGCTACTGCCTCATGGTCCAGGACCGCGTGAAAGAGGGCCTGGCCCTCGCCCACGAAGCTCTCGACTTCCTCGAGTCGCGGTCCGCCACGGGTCACACCGTGTTCCCGCTGCTCGACCTCTGCTTCGGCTACCTCAAGATCGATCGGTTCGCCGAAGCCCGCTACTTCGGAGAGGAAGGACTCGACCGCGCTCATCTCGCGGGCGACCCGACGCTCGAGAAGAACCTGCTCTACCTCCTCGGCGAGACCTGCCACCTGAGCGGCGACGTCTCCGGCTCTCAGTTCTACTTCGACCGGCTGGCCTCGCTCTATCCCGAGTTCCGCAACCTGCGGGCGTATCTGGAAGCCTTTGACTTCCGAAACGTCCTGAACCTGAGGGCCTGACCGTGCACCCGTGTGGCTCCCCCGCGAATTACGTGAGGACCCGGGCTCTCGCAGCCGCCGGGTCCCTGGGGCTCGCAATCCTCACGCTGCTGGCTCCGGCCACCGCCCAGGCTTCGGCCGATTCCGCCGTCATCACCAAGGACGGCACCCTCTACGAGGTTTTCGAGGCCCGCTACGACGCCCTCTATCCCGGCGCGTACGGAACGTCCGAGGGCCGCTACCCCGTGCTGGGCCTGCGGAAGACCCCTTCGGGCGGCGTGCCCGTCACCGAGATCGTCGAAGGCACGCTGGACAACGGCCTCGAGGGTCAGGCCTCCGTCGTCTACGAGCCGCTGACGCAGACCGTCTTCATCGCGTACTCGAAGTACCAGGGCGTGATGGCGAGCGTGCACGTCGCCATCCGGCGCAACGAGCGCTGGGTGGAGGGCGACATCATCCCGAATCCCGGCCTCTACCTCTCTCTGAATCCGAACGTCGTCGTGACCCGGCAGCGCTTCACCGACTTCGACGGAACCTCGGGCGCCACGATCCAGAAGTGGCGCTCCATCTTCTCGATCGTGTGGTGGGAAGAGGGCAACCGTTCACAGGCGCGCTACGCCTCGGTGTTCATCGAGGACGGCCTGCTGCGCCTCGACAACATCGTCGCCCACAACCTCAACGATCTCGCCGGCGCGTCCGGTTCCACCTCCACCGCGGATCTACCGTTCTCTTCCTATCAATTCCCGTCGGTTCAGTGGGACCCGACCGCGAACGGCGGCGTTCGGGTCAGTTTCGCGAACCTGGCGACGCGGACCCACCTGGTCACTTCGATCACGTTCCCCGACGACATCCGGCTCGTCGTTCCGCCGGGCGCGACGGTCGCCGATCACTATGCCTACGCTCGCGCTCGCACCCCGATCGGACGCACGCAGGGCAGCGGATTCAATATCCCCGAGGACGTGAACACCATGAACGCCGTGGGGACGATCATCTCCACCTCCGGCGTGCCGACGTTCTACTGGAGCGAGGGCAACACGGTGCACTTCCTCCGCGCGGACTCGCCGCAGGGCTCCACGATCAAGGCGATCGCGTTGCGCCCCGACTTTTCTCGAGACAAGGCGGTCTCGGTGATCCGCGAGATGGCGCTGCGAGACTGATGTGTCCTGAGGGGGGCTCCTTCGCCGCCCCCCTCAGACTCCCCTGGCGGGGCGATCGCTGCTTTTTCCGGGTGGTGAGCGCCCGAGGGCTCCTTCGCCGCCCCCCTCAGACTCCCCTGGCGGGGTTATCGCTGCCTTTTCCGGGGAATCAGAGAGACCGAGAGCCGGGTTTGAGCCCGGCTCTTTCGCGTTCTGAGCTCAGAGGTCCGTGGCGAGGTGGGCGCGGGGGCTCTCGTCGTAGAGCTCGGCGAACTTGGCGACCAGCACGTCCCCTTCGGGGGTGTTCTTCGCGGGCCTCGCGACGAGAACGGGGTTGTCTTTGTCGCCGGTCTTACCCGCTCGGGCGTTGCCGGTGCCCTGTACAAGGCCCTGGAATTCGCCGGTCCCGTGGTGGACCAGCTTTCCATCGAGCAGCGCCTGTGCATGTCCAACATGGCCATCGAGGCCGGCGGCAAGGTGGGCCTGTTCCCGGCCGACGCCAAGACCCTGGCCTACTGCGCCGCCCCCGGCCGCACCGGCGACAAGCCGCTCAAGGCCGACCCCGGCCCGGTGTACGAGCAGGAACTCTCCCTGTC
>CAZXSG010000581.1:0-3846 GCA_964643185.1 uncultured Holophagales bacterium | reverse complement strand
CCCGCCCCCGGGGGGCTGGCCACGGTTCTGCCGGGCTGCACGACCGGGGCCGCCGGGTCCCCCGCCGCGAGCGCGCGCCGCGAGATCGGCATCGCCTCCTTCAACATGGCCTGGGCCGGCACGACGGCGGAGTTCGACCGCTACCTCGCGGTGTGCGGCGCGCCCGACGTGGCCTGGTGCGAAACACGCGCCCGCTGGGTGCGGGGCACCACGGCCGCGGCCCCGGAAGAGGAAGCCCGGGCGGCGCGCTGCCGGGCCTCCCTCCTGGCCGCGGCCGGAAGCCGGGAAGCCCTCCTGCGGATCGCGCCCTGCGGGGCGTACCGCTCCGGGGCGGACCCGGCGGCCGAGAGGTCTCGCGAGGCCTACGCCGAAAAGCTCGAGGGCCTCAGCGCGACCGTCGCCCGCCTCGTCGACAAAGAAGGCGTCTCGGTCATCGCGTTCCAGGAGGTGAGCGGCCAGGCCGTCGTCGAGGAGGTGCTCGGGCCGCTCCGCGCGCGCTTCGAGGTCTGCGCCGCGCCGCACTCGTCGTTCCAGACGGTGGCCTTCGCGTGGGACAAGGCCGTCACCGAGCGCCCGGCCACGTGCGCCGTGAACGACGAGCTCGCGATCACGGAGACCCCGGACGAGCCGTGGCGGCGCGTCCGCCCGGGCCTCGCGCTCACGCTCACCGTGGGCGGCGCGCCCGTGACGTTCCTGAACGTGCATCTCAAATCGAGCTGCGCGAGCCTCGTCTCGTCCGAGCGCTATCCGGGCCGCCTCCTCACGGATCCCGTGGAGGCCTGCCGCATCTTCAACCGCCAGGTGCCGATTCTCGAGCGCTGGATCGACGAGACCGCCGCGAAGAGCCCGCGCTTCGTGTTCCTCGGCGACCTGAACCGCCGCATCGACGAGGAGCAGGCCGCCGCGATCCCGAAGAACGAGGTGCGAGCCGACGGCACGGATCCCGCCGGCCCGAACCGGGCGGACGCGAACGGCTCCGTGACGACGCGGACCCTGTGGGGCGAGATCGCCGACGGCTCGCCCGCGCTGCATCAGGTTCCTCTGTCGTCGACGAGCGGGGAGAGCTGCAAGGGCTTCTCGGGCCTCGACCACATCGTCGTGAGCGACGGCGTGAAGGCTCTGAACGAGACGTCGCTGCTGTCGCGCAAGGTGGCCGTGGAGGAAAGGCCGGGACAGAAGATCCAGACGAGCGATCACTGTCCACGCATCGTGAGGCTCACGTTCTGACACCACGGACGCCGCTGATGCCACTGACGTCACCGTGCCGTTGAGCCTCGCTCCTGGCGTCAGGCTGGGTCCGTATCACGTCCTCGCGCCCCTCGGAGCGGGCGGCATGGGCGAGGTCTGGTCGGCGCGGGACACGAGGCTCGACCGGGTGGTGGCCCTCAAGGTTCTGCCTCCGGCCTTCACCGCGACGCCCGACCGCGTGTCGCGCTTCGCGCGGGAAGCCCGCGTCCTCGCGCAGCTCCGGCATCCCGGCATCGCCGCGGTGCATTCCTTCGAGGAGATCGACGGCCGGCCGATCCTCGTGATGGAGCTGGCCGAGGGCGACACGCTGGCCCACCGCATGGCCAAAGGGCCCGTGCCTCTCGCGGAAGCCGTGAGCCTCGCGCGGCAGATCGCCGAGGCGCTCGAGGCCGCGCACGAGAAGGGCATCGTGCACCGGGACCTCAAGCCAGCCAACGTGAAGGTCTCCCCGGCCGGCAAGGTGAAGCTCCTGGACTTCGGCCTCGCGAAGGCCTGGGCCGCCGACTCCGACGCCGGCGTGACCGTCGAATCGGCGCTCACCGAGACGACGCCGGGCGTGATCCTCGGAACGGTGTCCTACATGCCGCCCGAGCAGGCCCGCGGTCTGCCGGTCGACCGCCGGGCCGACGTGTGGTCGTTCGGCGTCGTGCTGTTCGAGATGCTCACGGGGCGACGGCTCTTCGACGGCGAGACCCGCTTCGACGTCCTCGCGAGCGTGCTCACGCGCGACCCCGACTTCGCGCTCCTCCCCGAGGAAACCCCCGAGAACGTTCGCCGGGTGCTGCGCCGCTGCCTCGTGCGCGACGCCGCGAACCGGCTCCACGACATTGCCGACGCGCGGCTCGAGCTGGCCGAGACGGACGGGCCGTCCTCGCCGGGTCCATCGTCCCGGGGTCCGGCCTCCCAGGCCCCGGCATCGCCGGCATCGCCCGCATCGTCCGCGGTGTCTGCGGTGTCCGCAATCTCCGGCTCGCCGAGGTCCCGCGGTGCGCTTCTCGCTCTCGTCGCCGCGCTCCTCCTGCTCGCCGCCGCCGGCTCGGCTCTTCTCACGAAACGTCTCTCCCGGAAGGAGCCACCCGTCTTCCGGAACATCTCCTGGGCGCACGGAGACGTCTTCTCGGCGCGCCTCACGCCCGACGGACAGAACGTCGTGTACAGCGCCGCGTTCGACGGCCGGCCCCTGGCGCTCTACACCGCGCGACTGGACGCCCTCGAGGCACGCGTCCTCGACGTGCCGGCGGGCGACGTGGCCGGCATCTCGCAGTACGGCGAGCTGGCGTTCCTCGAGGGCCGCAGGAACACGGGAAGCTGGAAGCGCGTGGGCACGCTCTCTCAGGTTTCCCTCTCGGGCGGCTCCCCGCGGCCGGTCCTCGGGGACGTCTACGCGGCCGACATCGCGCCCGACGGCGCCTCGTTCGCCGTGGTGCGCGACGCGGGCCCCGGCCAGCAGCCCGAGTACCCCGTGGGCCCGGTGCTCCACAGAAGCACGGGCTGGAGCCCGCATCCGCGTATCTCGAAGGACGGCGAGCGCGTCGCGTTCTTCGATCACGACGTCGACGGGGATGACCTCGGCTCGGTGTCCATCGCGAGCCGTGCGGGCCCGGCAGGCCCAGGCACCGTGCAGAGGCTGTCGCCGCAGCTCGACTATTCACAAGGCCTCACCTGGTCGCCCTCGGGCGAGGAGGTGTGGGCGACGTGCTACCGCGTGGAGGAGGGCGCGATCCTGCAGGCGTTCTCGCCTTCGCGGTCTCCGCGGGTGCTGCTCCGCATTCCCTCCACCGCGCGCATCCTGGACGCGGGCGCGGACGGACGGATCCTCCTGGCGTACGACGACACGCACGTGGAGCTGGAAGGAAAGCTCGCGGGCGACAGTGCGATTCGCTCGTATTCCTGGTGGCGCGCGAGCTTCGTGACGGGCATCTCGCACGACGGAACGCTGTTCACAGGCGACGGCGCCATGAGCCTCGCGCGAGGCGGGAACGTCGCGTTCTACAGACGGCCAGGGGGCACGCCCCCTGTGCGGCTCGGCGACGGCGCCGCCGCGGGCGTCTCTTTCGACGGGCGCACGGTATTTCTCGCGGCGGCCTCCCGCACACGGCTCACGGCCGTGCCCACCGGCCCGGGCGAGCCGCGCGACTTCGACCTCGCGCCCGCCGAGCTGTCGATCACGGGCACGCGGTCCCTGTCGGCCACCACAGACGGAAAGCACCTCGCGTTCACGGGCCGCGTCAAGGGCGGCGATCTGCGCGGATTTCTCCTCGACCTCGAGAGCGGCGCTTCACGGCCCGTGACGCCGGAGGGCATCGACGAGGTGCTCCTCTCGCCCGATGGACAGTCGATCGCCGGCGTCGCGCGCGGCAAGGGCGTCGTGATCTTCAAGGTGGCGGGAGGAGACGGCACACCGCTCGCCGGCACCGCGAAGGGCGAGCTGCCCGTCGCCTGGGACAGTACTTCGCGCGCACTCTTCGTGTGGGACCGCCGGATCCCCGTGCAGATCCATCGCGCGGACCTGACGACGGGGGCCCGCGAGCTCGCGCTCGAGGTCGCGCCGCGGGATCCGAGCGGCGTGCTCTACGCGCACGCCCGCTTCACACCGGA
>CAZXSG010000580.1:0-3847 GCA_964643185.1 uncultured Holophagales bacterium | reverse complement strand
CAGCGCCGTCGCCCGTTACACCGCGCCGCTCAACTCAATACGACAGGAGCTTTCGCGCCGCGGCGAGGACCTTCTCCGTGCTCGGGAGCACGGCCTTCTCGAGGATGCGGTTGAAGCCGACGGGCGTGAACGTCGACCCCACGCGCTCGACGGGCGCATCGAGCAGCTCGAAGAGTTCGTTCCCGATGCGGGCCGCGACCTCGCCGCCGAAGCCGCCGTGGACCTTGTCCTCGTGGGCGATGAGGACGCGCGAGGTCTTTCTCACGCTCGCGGCAATGGCCTCGAAGTCGAGCGGCACGAGGGAACGGAGGTCGATCACCTCGACGGACTTCCCTTCCTTGGCGAGCGCCGCCGCGGCCTCGAGCGCGAAGTGCATGGGCGTGCCGTACGCGAGGATCGTGAGGTCCTTGCCCTCGCGCCGCACACGGGCCTTGCCGAACGGCACCGCGAAGCCTTCGGGAACCCGCGTCTTGGCGAGCGGCGAGTTGTAGAGGAACTTGGGCTCGAGGTACACGGTGAGCCCGCGGGAGCGCATGGCCGTGCGCAGGAGCCCGGCCGCGTCGTCCGCGAACGCGGGCACCACCACGCGGAGGCCGGGCAGCGTGGTGAGCCAGCCCTCGATGTTCTGGGAGTGGTAGAGGCCGCCGCCGATGTAGCCGCCCGACGCGATGCGCACCGTGACGTTCGGAACGAACGCGCCGTTCGTGCGCCAGTACTCGTGCGTCATCTCGACCATCTGCTCGGCCGCCGGCCAGAAGTAGTCGGCGAACTCCGCGCCCTCCACGCACACGCGGATCTTCTCGGCGAAGCGCGAGAAGCCGTCGGCCGTGCCGAGGATGAAGTCCTCGGCGATCGGACCGTTGAAGACGCGCGTCTTCCCGAACTCCTGCTGCATCCCCTTCGTCACGTTGAAGATGCCGCCCTTTTCCTTGTAGGCGACGTCCTGCCCCCAGATGTACGTGTCGGGGTTCTCGCGGAAGATCTCCTTGAGCGTCGTGTTGAGGGCCTGGATGAGCGTCATCTCGGTCGTGGCGCGGCCGCCCAGCTCCGCGGGCGTGCTCGGGACGTGCGCGAGGCCGTCGCCCTCGGGCCGGAACGGCTCGGGGGCCACGAAGTCGAAAATCGACGCGGGGTCGGGATCGGGCATCGGGCGGGTGACGTCGGCCGCCTTCTCGTAGGTCGCGGCGTTCGCGGCCTCGATCGCCTGGAGCTCGGCCTCGGAAAACGCGTTCAGCTCGAGGAGCTGCTTTCGGAGGCGGGGGAGCGGGTCGGCGGCTTTCGCGGCGGCCAGCTCGGCCTCGTCGCGGTAGAGGTCGTGCCGGTCGCTGTTCGAGTGGGAGTGGATGCGCACGCAGTGCGCGTGCACGAGCACGCAGCCCGCGCCGCTCGCGGCGAACGCCACGGCCTCGCGCATCGCGCGGAGGGAATCGAAGAGGTCCTTGCCGTCGCAGTGGATGACCTTCAGGTTCGCGAAGCCCGCGAAGTTGTCCGACGCGAACTCGTTCGCCGTCTGGTCGCGCTTGGGCACGGAGATGCCGTAGCCGTTGTCCTGCACCACGAAAACGACCGGCAGCTTCTCGTTCGAGGCCCCGTTCACCGCCTCGTAGAAGTAGCCCTCGGACGTGGACGACTCGCCCACGGAGCAGAAGACGATCGCCTTCGACCCGTACGTCTTCACCGCGCGGCCGAGACCCGTCGCGTGCTGCGCGTGGTTCGAAACGCAGGACGAGACGTTCTGGATGCCGATCGAGGGCTTCGCGAAGTGGTTCGACATGTGGCGCCCGCCGGAGGCCACGTCGTCTTTCTTCGACATGCCGTTGAGGAGCACCTCCTCGGTGGTGAGGCCGGCGGCCACGCACGTCGCCAGGTCGCGGTAGTACGGGAAGAGGTAGTCGGTGCCCGCGCGGAACGTGAGCCCGAGCGCGATCTGGATGCCGTCGTGCCCGGCGCAGGGAGCGTGGTAGCTCCAGCCGAGGCCCTGCTTGAGGTAGTTGGGGGCCTTGTCGTCGAGGACGCGGGCCAGGTGCATGAGCCCGTACCAGCGGCCGAGATCCTCGCGCGAGGGCGCGAGAACGCCGAGGGTCTGGTGCAGATTCGAGACGGGCGCGGTCATGAGGGCGGTGTCGGACACGGGCGATCCTCCGTGGTGCTGAAAATGGGCCGGGACCGTGTAAACGCGCGGTCCCGACCCTCGTTTTGGATGTTACTTCCGATCGCATCCCGGGATGGGGATAGAATCCGCGGTTCCCGCCCGCCCGCCCGCCTTTCCACGGCGTCGCGTCGCCAAGTCTCGCGGGAAGGAGCTCCCCAGTGCCCCAGACCAGCTCATCCCCCTCCCTCGCCGAAACTGCCGAGTCGGCTGACCGCCGCGCGTTCGAAGACGCCCTTGCCGCGGAGGGCTCCGGAAAGAAGAAGCTCGCCGAAGGCGAGCTCGTGAGCGGCATCATTGCCGGCATCACCCCGGACGTGGTGCTCGTGTCCATCGGCGCCAAGTCCGACGCGATCATGGATCGCAGCGAGCTCGACGGCGAGAAGGTCGGCGACCGCATCGAGGCCATCGTCATGAAGGCCGGCCCCGACGTCCGCATCTCGCGCAAGCTCGCGGCCGCCCGCCGCAGCAAGGCCGAGCTGCGCGTCGCCTCCGAGGCGCGCATCCCCGTCTCGGGGAAAGTGCTCTCGCGCAACAAGGGCGGCTTCGACGTCGGCCTCGGCGGGTCCACGGGCCTCAAGGCCTTCTGCCCCGTCTCGCAGATCGACGTCGGCCGGCACGACGAGCCCGCGCTCGCGGCCTACGTGGGCCAGACGTTCGACTTCCGCATCCTCGAGTACTCCGAGGACGGCCGACGCGTCGTCGTCTCCCGCGTCGCGCTCCTCAAGGAAGCGAACGACGAGTCCGCGTCCAAGGTCAAGGAGCAGATCGTCCCGGGCGCCGTGCTCACGGGCCGCGTCCGCTCCATCACCGACTTCGGCGCGTTCGTCGACCTCGGCGGCGTCGAGGGCCTCGTGCACGTCACCGAGATCTCGCGCAAGCGCGTCGCGCACCCGAAGGACGTCCTCGCCGCCGGCCAGGAAGTGACCGTCAAGGTCACCAAGGTCGAGCAGGACGGCAAGCGCATCTCGCTCTCCATGAAGGAGCTCGAGAAGGATCCCTGGGAAGGCATCGACCAGCGCCTCGCGCCCGGCACCACGTTCACGGCGAAGGTCGCGCGGCAGGCCGAGTTCGGCCTCTTCGTGGAGATCGAGCCCGGCGTGGACGGCCTCGTCCACGTGTCCCAGCTGCCCCCGGGCGTCTCCGTGAAGGACCCCACCGTCGCCGCCGGCCAGATGATCACGGGCTGGATCCGCGAGGTCGACATGAGCGCCCGCAGGCTCTCCCTCACCATGCGCGAGAGCTCTTCGCGGGATCCTTGGGAAGGAATCGACGCGCGCATCGCAGAGGGCGGCGTCACGCACGGCACCGTGGAGAATGTGGCCGTGTTCGGCGTGTTCGTGAAGCTCGACGAAGGGCTCACGGGCCTCATCCCCAACTCCGAGACGGGCCTGCCGCACGGCATCCCCGCGTCCAAGACGTTCACGCCCGGCCAGAAGGTCGAAGTGAAGATCATCGGCATCGACAAGGAGCGGAAGCGCATCTCCCTCTCCGTGAGCGGCGCCAAGGACGAAGCCGAGCGCGGCGAGGTTCGCAAGTACCGCGAGGAGAGCGCCAAGCGCGAGAAGACCGAGGCCCAGGTGTCCGGCTTCGGGGCCTCGCTCCTCGCGGCTCTCACCACGAAGAAGGGCAAGTAGGCCGCTTGAAGAGCGTACGGACCCTTCCCGGAATCCTCCTTTCCGTCGCCGTCCTCACGGC
>CAZXSG010000579.1:0-3848 GCA_964643185.1 uncultured Holophagales bacterium | reverse complement strand
GCTCGTCGTGCGCTACAAGGACGACCGGCCGGCGCTGGGTGGCCTCTGCCTCAACTCCGACGTTTCGATCCTCACGGCCTGCACGACCGACTACGACTTCTCGGTCGTGTTCTCACGACAGATCGAGGCGCTCGGAAAGCCCGGCGACGTGGCGTTCGCTCTGTCCACCTCGGGCCGCAGCCCGAACGTGCTCAAGGGCCTCGCGACGGCACGGGCCCGGGGACTCAGCACCGTTCTCCTGACGGGGTCCAAGGGCGCAGCGGAAGCGGCCCGCTGGGATGTGGGTCTCGTCGTGCCGTCCGAGGAGACGGCCCACGTCCAGGAACTCAGCCTCGCGATCATCCACATTCTCTGCCGGTTCGTGGACGAAGAGCGCGGCCGCACGCAGACCCACCCGATGTAGCGGGGGCACCGGCCCTGGTGCCCCGAGAAACACGCACACCCCGGAAAAGTCAGCGATTGGCTCGGAGGGGGTTTGGGGGCACCGGCCCTGGTGCCCCCAAGTAATTTCAGAAACCTATCGTCCCGCCAGAGTCGGAGGCCACGCCGCCGCCCGGTGAGAGCAGTGAGTTGCGGGTGTCGCCCGTCTGGTTGTCGATCGTCGTGACGACAGCGGCCGTCTGGCCTTCTCCGCCTGCGCCCGTGACCACGCACAGCACGTTCGTGCGGTCCTTGCGGCGCTCTTCCGTATCGAGGCCCAGCCCCGCGAACACCGTGGACAGCTGGATCTTCTCGAACGCCGCCAGCGAGAGCGTCGCCTCACCGATCGCGTCCGTCCGGTTGGCGGCCTCGTAGAGCCGCACCACCACCGTGGTGGGCTTGCCGGCGACCTCGGCCAGGATGAGGTTCGAGCGGGTGCCGCGCGAGCGGTCGATCGACTGCTCGAGGCCGTCCACGAACAGCGGGCGTCCGTCGGCCGCCGACGTGAGGGACTCCGAGGGCACGGCGACGACGGGGAACGAGTCGCCCAGCGTGCCGTCGGCGAGGATCGAGAACACGCGGCACTGCACGCTGCCGTTCAGCGTGGCCGTGATCGAGACCGGCCCCTGCGCGAGCGTGCCCGCCGGAAGGCCGAAGAGCCCGGTCACGACGTCGGAGTACTCGACGGTCTTGCGGCCCTGGACGTCGACCCGCTTCACGTGCTCCTGACCCGAGACGAGGTCCTTGAACTTCACGTCGAACGTCGCGGTGGAGGCGGTGCCGCTCGAGAACGTGAGCGAGGTCTGGAACGTGTAGGGAAGGCCCATCCCCGGGAACGTGGCGTAGCCGCTCACGATGGAGGGCACCACCAGCCCGATGGTGTCGGCGGAGACGCTCAGAGCCTCCCTGGCGGACGATGTCGTCGCGGGCGAGGTCGTGGGAGCCTGCCGGATGCGGCTCAGCCACGCGGTGGCGTCGTCGTTCGCGTTGTCGATCACGGTGACGAGCCCCGCGACGGTGCCGCCGCCCGACACGACGTCGAGGTCGATGCGCCCGCCTTCGAGGAGGATGTTCCCTGCGATCTGCGACACGATGCCCGAGAGCTGCGTCTGTGAATAGGCGAGGACGTCGACCTCCACCTGGCCGCGGGAGACGCCGGTCGAATCGGTGAGGGTCGCGCGCACCCGGGCCGCGTCGAGCCCCGTCGTCTCGGCCAGGATCAGGTTCGAACGGAAGCCCGGGGTTGCCAGCACGCCTTCGATGACGTGGCCCCGGCCGAGCCGGGCGCCTTCACCGCGCCGGAGAACGGGCACGGAGAACCCGTACGTGCCGCGGGTCCGGGAGGTGGCCTCGACGCCGGCCGTGACGGTCAGCTGGCCGGCCCGTCCCACGGGAGCGCGGACCTCGAGCTGGCCCGAAACGGGGGGCGGAATGAGGAAGAGGGCGCCGAGGGGATCGCGGAGCCGCACCGAGTCCCGCGGGGGAACCTCCACCCGGATGCGCTTCACGAGCGCGGGAGCCCAGCCGCTCGCGTCGCGGGGAGTGAAGATCAGCTCGGCCGTGAGGGCCTCGTTGCCGGCGTTCGTGAGCTGCACGCTGGACACGAACGTGTTGCCGAGCAGGGACGTCGCGTTGACGACCGAGGGCACGATGTACGAGGGCACGCCCACCGGCAGCGGCGAGCGCAGCGCGAGGACCGGGGGAGCGTCGTTGTCCACCACGAGGAGACGGCTCGTGAGGCCTCCCGTGGTGCGGAGCGTGAGGAACGTCTCGCGCGGGAAGGCCGCCCCCTCGGGAGACCGGATGCGGCGCGTGAGGAGCTTGACGGTTCGCTTTCCGCCCGCCGGGATCGGCGTGGCGTTCCAGCCGGGCTCGAAGTCGAGCCACAGCTCGGGACCCACCTCGAACGCCACGGAGAGCGGCGTCGGGCCGGGGTTCTCGATCTCGACCGCGAGGGGCGCCCGCGTGAGGTCGTCGCCACGGAAGCCGGGGAAGACGGCCGTCTCGACATGGAACCCGTTGACGAGGAAACGGGGGGGAGCTTCGACGGGAGGCGCCGCAGCTCCCGTCACGAGGCTCACGGTGGCGCCAGGGGTCACGGGAAGGCGCGGCCGCCCGGCGCGGGCGACGACGGCGAAGGCTCCGTCCAGAGCCCCGGCTGTTGCACCGTTGCCCGTGAACCGCACACCGAACGTGCGCGGGGCGTGGGGCTCGAGCGTCACGTCGGTCACGATCGCGCCCGCGGTGTCGCGGATCTCGAAGAACGGGATCGTGCGCGAGCCGCTCACGATCGTGACGTCGGCGGGGGAGTCCCCGATGTTCTCGAGCGTGAACGAGGTGCCCGCGCCGGAGAGCGATTGCCCGGCGCCGACGGCGACGCCCCGGGGAGGCGCCGTGACGATCACGTTCGCGGTGCCCGATGCGACCGTCGTCTCGACGACGTTGGAGGGCCCGCTCGCCGTGGTGAGGTCGCAGCCCGGTACCACGCGGAGGCGGTGGAAGTAGGTGCCGATGTCCGCCGCGACGAACGAGACGGACTCACCGCGCACGACCTGCTTGTCGCGGATGGGTGAGAACGAAGCCGAGGTCGAGCGTTCGACGACGTAGAGGATCCCGTCGTCGTTTCCGCCCACGTCCTCCCAGTGCAGGACGTAGGTGGCCGAGAGGCTGGCGCTCGCGGGTCCGCGGAGCGCCGGCGGAGCGGGAGGTGTGCACGTGCCGCCCGAGACGAACCTTCGGATGCTCGTGTCGCGTCCGTCCGTTCCCTCGCAGGCCGTTGGCGCGACGATGCGCCAGTAATAGGTGGCGCCCGTCTGGAGGCCGGTCACCTCGAACGTCGTTCCCAGAACGCCGCGCCGGTAGAGCGGCGGCGGGGACGTGCGGCCGAGGAAGACGTCGTAAGCCGGGGCGTTGGCGGAGGCCTCCCACGTAAGCGTGGTGGAGGTCGCGACGGCAGCGCCGTCGGCCGGGGCCGTGAGCGTGAAGGGACCGGGGGGGAGGCAGGTGCCGCGGACGAGGAAGTCCTCGACCTCGGATGCCGTCACGACCCGCGGATCGCAGGCCGCGTGGGCGACGATGGCCCAGTAGTACTCGGTACCTGCATTGAGGCCCGAGACGTCGAGGGAGTTCATGGTGAGGCCCGAGGCGTACAGCGACGGCGGACGCGTGGCTCCCAGGTAGACGTCGTAGGTCGCGGGAATCGGCGCCGCCTGCCAGGACAGAGTCAGGCTGGGTTCCGTGACGCCGTCGTCGGGCGGAAAGAGGAGCGCGATGTCCTCGGGAAGACGGCACTGCGAGGTCGAGCTGGTGCCGGCCTGGGTGATGAGCATTCGGGCGTCGTTCACTTCCACGACGGCGCTGCGCGGCCCGCCCGTGTTCGTGGCGACCCGCAGTGTGAGCGACGTGCTGCCCCTTACCGAGTCGGGCGT
>CAZXSG010000578.1:3441-3849 GCA_964643185.1 uncultured Holophagales bacterium | reverse complement strand
TGTGGCTGGAAGCCGGCGCCCCTCCGGGCGCATACACCAATCTGCTGATCTCGTACGATCAGGTCAACCGCTTGATCGATGATCCGCGCATCAAGGGTGTGGCGCTGACGGGGAGCATGGAAGCCGGCAGGATCGTTGCCGGAAGGGCCGGCCGGAACCTGAAGAAATCGACGATGGAGCTCGGCGGCAGCGACGCCTTCATCGTGCTCGAGGATGCCGAGCTCGATCAGGCGGTCAAATGGGCCGTCTGGGCAAAAATGAACAACACCGGCCAATGTTGCGTCGCCGCGAAGCGTTTCATCGTGGTCGAACAGCTGGCCGACCGCTTCCTCGAAATGTTTCAGGCGGCCTTGGCCGCTCTCCGGCCCGGAGCCCCCCCTTACGGGGCGACCACTCCCGGGCCCCCAC
>CAZXSG010000578.1:0-3431 GCA_964643185.1 uncultured Holophagales bacterium | reverse complement strand
ATGCTCATCACGATCACCGTCATCAGGATCATGGCGGCCTGGGCCGCTCCCCGGCCCGCGGACCCCCTTGTCGAGGCGACCACTCTCGGGCCCCTATCTACCGAAGCGGCGCTGACAAAGCTGCTGGACCAGGTAACGCGCGCCGTCACCAACGGTGCCACGGTGGTGATGGGCGGTCAGCGAATCGCTCGACCGGGCGCATTCATGCAGCCGACGATCCTTGCGGATATCGCGCCGACGAACCCCGCCTTCAGGGAGGAATTCTTCGGGCCGGTCGCGCTCTTCTTCCGAGTCGAGAACGAGGACGAAGCCGTGGCGCTCGCGAATGACTCGGACTTCGGCCTGGGGGGCTCGGTCTTCACGCGGGATGTTGCGCGCGGCAAACGTGTGGGAAGTCGCATCGACACGGGCATGGTCTTCGTCAATCACCCGACGTGGACGGCACCCGACCTGCCGTTCGGCGGGATCAAGAGCTCGGGCTACGGCCGCGAGCTCTCTCGCATGGGTATCCAGGAATTCGTCAACAAGAAGCTCGTTCGCGTGAGCTCGATCGAAGCGCCCGCGTAGCTGCGGACGAATGAGCACGCGTCCTTTGTCGCCGCCCGTCCTCCAGGCAACTCAACAAACACAGAACGCACACGAGAGGTACCTATGAACGCCAAAGCCAGACTTCGCATCCTCACTTCGGGACTCGCAATCGCCCTGGCCCTTGCGACTTGGTCGCCCGGCGCGGTCGGAGCGGAAGACCACAAGGGCCACCAGAAAGGCATGCCGGCCGAAGCGGCCCAGACACACATGGATCACATCACGACGCAGGCGCAGGCTGAGGCGCTGAAGCCTGGCGACTCAATGGCCATGACTTGCAGCAAGTGCAAGGACGTGATGATCCAAACCGTGACCAACGACAAATCTCACGTCAGGATGATGACCGTCGGAGAGAAGCTCTCGTGCTCCGGATGCGGCGGCACCGTCCAAGTCGTCGCCACCGGCAAAGGGACGGGCAAGGACGCCGAAGTGAAGCACGTCTGCTCCAAGTGCGGCGACGATGCCATGTTCTGCTCCGCGAGCAAGGCTGGCGGCAAACCCATGAAGGGAATGAAGATGTAGCGGAGCAGGACCGGCTGTGGTGAGGAGGAAGGAGCCTGACCCCTCCTCACCCGTTCCGGGGGTGCTGGCGACGCAGGCGCTCCCGGCTTCGGCCCGCCTCAAGCCGGCAGACCAGAGCCAGGCCCGTGGCGAACCGCGCCCGGAAGGCTCCTCGAGGCTCAGGCATCCGGCCCCTGAACGGGAATTGAGCGAGCAGATTGGTGATGATGGAAGACTTGCGATGAAAACGAGCGTCATCGAGGTGCGGGAGATGCTGTCGGTATTCAGCGTGGACGAGGTGGAGAAGCGGATTGCCGAGGTACCGGGCGTCGAAAGCGCGACGGTGAACTACGCGGCGGCGAGCGCCACCGTGCGCTACGACGAGACCCGGCTCGAGGTGGCCGACATCAAGTCCACCGTGCGCCGGCGCGGGTATGACTCCGCCGTTCCTACCGCAGAGCCGGGGCAGGACGAGCACCGAGGCCACACCCCGTCGGAAGCCGAGCCGGCGCCCGACGCCACACCGTCACCGGCTGAGGGAGAGAAGGAGATGCCGAAATGAATGACCGTAGCGCTTCGAATCGTCAATGTCCTAGGGGCATGAGGAGCGCGTCGTGACGACGGCGAGTTTGCCGGGGGGAGCCGCCGCCTGTCTGCCGGAGGTATTGAGGGCGGCTCAGAACGCGATCGATCTTCCGGAAGTCCAGGAGATGCTTCGCAAACTGGCCGAGCACAAGCTGGGTATCTACCTTCCGCACATGCATGACGAGCAGACTGGGGAGCTGGTGCAGCTGCCCGAAGGGCTAATGCAGGTCGAATCGGGCCTGGAAGTCTCCTTCCGGCCGAAGGAAGCGATTGCAGATCGGACGGATCGCTTTCTCCCGGTGGCTTGGGTGTGGCGCGCCGGTGCGCCGGCGGCCTCGGCGGTCTGCGAGATGGCTTGGGAGGATGGGCAGGGCGATACGGAGCATTCCGTCAAGCACAAGATGAAGCAGCCGGGCGGTGCTTTGGCAGCGAGCCCCGCGTCACTTTCGACAGCAGATCCCGAACGGTTGCGAGCTTCCGGCATCGACAGCTGCCGGCCCGGATAGGGTGCCCTGCGATGTGACGCGACATTCGAGATGAGGCCGGCCGGGAGAACACGATGAAGACGAGCGTCATTGAAGTGCATGCCATGCTGTCGGTCTTGAGCGTGGACGAAGTCGAACGGTGCATCGGCGAGGTGCCGGGTGTCGAAAGCGTGACGGTGAATCACGCTGCGGGAAGCGCCACCGTGCGTTACGACGAAACCCGCCTCGAGGTCGCCGATATCAAGTCGGCCGTACGCCAGCGCCGGTACGAGGAGGCCGCGCCGCCAGAGACGCCTCCGATCGCAGCTGCCCCGGCGGGCGCCGCGCCCTCGGGCCCGGCTGTGGCGGCGTCGATCCCCGTACCTGCCTCAGAGCCGAAGCCGTCTTCGGCGGCGCCCGCCGCCACACCCGCGCCTCCTGCTGGCGGGGGCCACGCCGGTCACGGCGCGCCGGGCGCAAAACCCGCGATGGCGGCGGACATGGCGCACGAGATGGGCCATGGTGACAAGGACTTGCCCGCGATGGTCAAGGACATTCGCAGGCGTTTCTGGATCTGCCTGGCCTTTACCGTGCCGATCTTCGTCTATGCCCCGATGGGAGGCTTCTTCGAGCCTCCAGCACCGCCGTTCGGGCTGGATCTCGACCTTTGGCTGCTCTTCTTCGCCAGCGCTGCGATTCTCTACCCGAGCTGGCCGTTCTTCGTCTCCGCGTGGCGCGCTCTCAGGAAGGGCACGCTGGGAATGGCCGCGCTCATCGTCTTGAGCGTCGGCACCGGGTATCTCTTCAGCGTCGGCAGCACGTTCTTCTTCGAGAGCGGCGGGCAGTTCTTCGAGGCGGTATCCGTCCTGCTGGTTTTCATCCTGCTCGGCCACTGGCTCGAGATGCGTGCCCGCGCGGGCGCGTCGTCCGCCATCAAGGCGTTGATGAATCTCACTCCGGCGAAGGCAACCGTCATCCGCAACGGCGCCGAGACTGAAGTGCCGACGGCGGAGGTGCTGGCCGGCGAGACCGTCGTGATCCGGCCGGGCGGCAAGATTCCGGTCGACGGCACGGTGGAGACCGGCGAATCGCTGGTCGACGAGTCCATGCTCACCGGTGAGTCGATGCCGGTGCCGAAGAAGCCGGGCGCCACGGTCATCGGCGCGACCATCAACAAGAGCGGCAGCTTCCGGTTCAAGGCGACCAAGGTCGGGGCCGACTCGGCGCTGGCGCAGATCGTCAAGCTGGTGCAGGAGGCGCAGAACTCAAAGGCGCCGGCGCAACTCCTGGCGGACA
>CAZXSG010000577.1:2351-3850 GCA_964643185.1 uncultured Holophagales bacterium | reverse complement strand
TCTCCTGATACACCTGCATCACGGCAGGGCCCGGGCCCGTGGCAGATTCTCTGCGCATGGATCTCGTCGCCTGGGCCAGACGGCACCGCTCGCGGGAAGATTCCGGGAACGCCCTCTCGGAGCTCAAGGAACGCCCCGCGGAGAGCGTCGCCCGCCGCACGGGCTTCCCTCTGCCGTTCGTGGAAGGCGTGCAGTCGTTCTACGACGATCTCCACGACGATCCCCGGAAACCGCACCTGTGCACGGGGACGGCGTGCACGTTCGCGCCGGCCCACATCGTCCCCGCGGGTACCTCCGAGGTGCACTGTATGGGACAGTGCTACGCCCCGCCCGCGGGCCGGCACCGCACGCCGCCCCCCATTCCCTGGAGAACGATCGTCACGCCGCCCATCGTTTTGCGCGGCCTTCTGGCCGTGGGCGGGCCCTCCGCGCGCGCCGAATACGACCTGCCCTCGGGCGAGGAGATCCTCGACGCCGTGATCGCCTCGGGCCTCTGTGGCCGCGGCGGCGCGGCCTACCCCACGGGCGCGAAGTGGAAGGCGGCGCGCGACACCCCGGCCCCCGAACGCTTCGTGGTCGCCAACGGCGACGAGGGCGACCCGGGCACCTACGTCGACCGGCTGCTCCTCGAGGAATGCCCGCACCTCGTCATCGCCGGCATGCTCGCCTGCGCGCGCGCCATCGGGGCCGGCCGCGGGATCATCTTCATCCGGGGCGAGTACCCGGAGGCCCCGGGGAAGGTCCGAGCGGCCATTGGTGAGGCCCGCGCGGCGGGTCTCCTCGGAGGCTTCGACATCACCGTCCTCACCGGCGCCGGTTCCTACGTCGCCGGCGAAGAGACCGCGCTTCTCGCGGCGATCGAAGGCCGGCGTGCCGAGCCGAGGCCGAAGCCTCCGTACCCGGCCGAGCGCGGGCTGGAGGGGCTTCCCACGGTGGTGCAGAACGTCGAGACGCTGGCGGTCGTGCCCTGGGTCGTGCGGCACCGCCGTCGCGCGGGAACGAAGGTCGTCTGTCTCTCGGGCGCCGTCGCGCGTCCCGGGGCCGTCGAGATCGCGCTCGGAACGCCTCTTGGTGAGGTCGTGGAACACGGCGGGGGCGGAGCCGCTCCCGGCCGCCGCATCAAGATGGCGCTCGTCGGCGGACCCATGGGACGCGTGCTCCCCCTCTCGGCCTTCGACACCCCGCTCGCGTACGAGACGCTGCCGGGCCTCGGGCACGGGGGCGTGGTGCTCCTCGACGAGTCGGTCTCCGCGCGCCGGCTCTTCGAGCACCTCGCGTCGTTCGCGCGGTCCGAGTCCTGCGGCAGCTGCACGCCCTGCCGGGCCGGCACGTGGCAGCTCGACCGCATGCGCGACGAAGCCTCGCTCCTCCGCCTCCTCCGAACCGTCGAAACGGGCAGCCTCTGTGGATTCGGCCAGGGCGTTCCGCGCCCCATCCGCGACCTCCTCACCCACTACCGACAGGAGATGTTCGCGTGCGGACCGTTAACGGCCCACCCC
>CAZXSG010000577.1:0-2341 GCA_964643185.1 uncultured Holophagales bacterium | reverse complement strand
GTGACCGGCACGCCCGTCACCGGGCAGGGGACCGTCCTGGAGGCCTGCCGCCGGGCGGGTGCCGCGGTCCCCACTCTCTGTCACGACTCTCGCGTTCTGCCCGCAGGCCACTGTCGCATGTGCCTCGTCGAGGTGGACGGCCGCAGCGTGGCCTCGTGCAGCACGCCCGCCCGGGAGGGCACCTCGGTCGTCACCGACAGTGAGGCCCTGCGCACTTACCGGCAGGATCTCGGCGAGCTCATCGCGACCGAGGCGACGGTACAGGGCGAAGCGAAGGCGACCCTCGAAGCCTTCGGCGTCACGGGCACGCGCTACGCGAGCCGTCCGCGGGCCCGCCGGCGGGACGCAACCCACCCGTACCTCAGGATCGATCTCGAGAGCTGCATTCTCTGCCGCCTCTGCGTGCGCACCTGCGCCGAGGTGCAGGGACAGTACGTCTGGGCCTTCGCGAACCGCGGAGGCGCCGTCAGCCCGCACTGGGGCAAAGGCACGTTCCAGAATTCGCCCTGCGTCTCCTGCGGCGCCTGTGTCGCGGCCTGCCCCTCCGGTGCCATCTCGGACGTCCAGAGAGACGCGGCAGCGGACGATGTCGAGACAGACACGGTGCGGACGACCTGCTCCTACTGCGGCGTCGGGTGCCAGCTCGAGGTGCACACGTCCGGGAACCGCGTGAGCCACATCGACGGGGTCACCTCTTCGCCGGTGAATCACGGCCATCTCTGTGTGAAGGGGCGCTACGCCCACACGTTCTCGCGCCACCCGGACCGCCTCACGGCTCCCCTCGTCCGCAAGGGCGGCGTCCTCGTCGAGACGAGCTGGGAGGAAGCGCTCCAGGTCGTGAGCGAGGGCTTCCGGAAGCTGGCCCCCAACGTCGCGGCGCTCTCCTCGTCGCGCTGCACGAACGAGGAGAACTACCTCGTCTCCAAGTGGTTCCGCGGGGGCTTCGGCACGCACGACGTGGATTCCTGCGCGCGCGTCTGTCACGCGCCGAGCGCCATGGGCATGCGTCTCTCCCTCGGCACGGGCGCGGCGACGGGCTCCTTCGCCGGCATCGAGAAGGCCGATCTCCTGTTCGTCTGCGGCGCCAACGTCACGGAGGCGCACCCCATCGTCGGAGCCCGCATCAAGCAGGCCGCGCTGCACGGGACGCCCCTCATCGTGGTGGATCCCCGGCGCACCGAGCTCGCCTCCATGGCGAACGAGCACCTGCAGCTGCGCCCGGGCTCCAACGTCCCGCTTCTCAACTCGCTGGCCGCCGTGCTCGTCGAGGAAGGGCTCGTCAACCGCTTCTTCGTGGACCAGCGCACCGAGGGCTACGACCAGCTCGCGCAGTTCCTCAAGGCCTTCCGGCCGGAGGACATGGAAGCCCTCACGGGCGTTCCCGCGGCCCGCGTGCGCCGCGCGGCCCGCATGTACGCCCATGCCGCGCGGCCGATGCAGGTCCACGGCCTCGGGATGACCGAGCACTACCAGGGGGCCGAGGGCGTCCGGCTGCTCTGCAATCTGGCGCTGCTCGTGGGCGCGATCGGGCGCGAGGGCACCGGCGTGAATCCCCTGCGGGGACAGAACAACGTCCAGGGCGCGGCCGACATGGGCTGCCAGCCCGACCTCCTGCCGGGCTACCAGAGCCCCAGGAATCCCGACGTCCGCGCCCTCTTCGAGCGCGTCTGGGACCGCCCGCTCCCCACGGTCGACGGCCGCACGCTGCCCCGCATGTACGAGGCCGCGCGGCGCGGCGAGCTGAAGGGGCTCTACATCCTCGGAGAGAACGTCGTCCAGACCGACCCCGACGTCAAGAGCGTTCTCGAGGCGTTGACGGCGCTCGAGTTCCTCGTCGTCCAGGAGATCTTCCTCTCGGAGACCGCGCAGCTCGCGCACGTCGTCCTCCCGGGGGCGAGCTTCCTCGAGAAGGACGGGACGTTCACGAACGGCGAGCGCCGCATCCAGCGCGTGCGCAAAGCGATCGACCCGCCGGGGAACGCCCGGCCCGACTGGCGGATCCTGCTCGACCTCATGTCCGCGTCCGGCTATCCCCAGAGCTTCGGCTCACCCGAGGACGTCATGGCCGAGGTCGCGGGGCTCGTACCCACTTTCCGCGGCGTCTCCTACCCCGCGCTCGAGCCCGACGGCCTCCAGTGGCCGGTGCCGTCGTTGGGTCATCCGGGCACGCCGATCCTGCACACGGAGACCTTCCCCATCGGACGGGCCGAGCTGGCCTGCGTGCCTTACCTTCCCTCACCGTCCTTCTCGGATGAGCGCGAGGACACGCTCCTCCTCGTGACGGGCCGCATCCTGGCCCACTACAACAGCGGCTCGATGACCCGCCGGGGCGGGAACGACA
>CAZXSG010000576.1:0-3857 GCA_964643185.1 uncultured Holophagales bacterium | reverse complement strand
TGATCACGGCGTCGCGCACTTCCTTGGTGCACGTCGGGCACAGCGAGTCCGTGCGCCTCGGGTAGCCCAGAGGCGGTTTGGTTCGCTCCCAGCTCTTGGGAAGCGGCTCCGGCGACCAGTCTGGCTGGAACGAGCGGGCCGGAACCTTGCGATTGATCCACTGGAAGCCATTCCAGGCGGCGTTCGCGGAGGCTTTCACCGCCTGGTAGAGCACACGACGCGGCATTCCTGGTACCTCCGAGCCGGAAGGAAACGCTGGCAACGGGGCCGGGCGACCGTCCCTTCCGGAGTGACGGGGGAGTCTACAGGAGAAGTCAGGATCCAAACCTCATTCATAGGTTGAATCGGGCCGGTGAGAACGGACTCATCGCGATGGCCGGGGCCTGGCGGGTCACGAGGTCGGCCAGGAGCAGGGACGCCGCGGGCGCCAGAAGCACCGTGTCGTCCCGAAACGCCGTCGCGAGGAAGTACCCGGCCGTCTCCGTTTCGCCGAGGAGAGGAAGGTCGTCGGGGGCCCCCAGATGGAGTCGCGCGCTCACCGCGCGTCGGAGGGCGAGCGGCCAACGGGCCAGGGAGGGCAGGGCCGCAGACGCCGCGTCGAGGAGCCGCGCGACCTCGCCCGCCACGGGCCGAAGGCTCGCGTCCCGGACCTCCGAGGGATCCCCGAGGAGCGTCACGGTGCCGTCCCGGTGCGGCACGAGCCTCACGCCGCGCGCGAGCACGGTGCGGGAAAGGCCCTGCGGCGCGGCGAGCTCGATGCGCAGCGACCGGTGGAGCCGAAGAGGCAGGGCGGGGGCGCCCGCGAGCCCCGCGAGCGCCGAGGAGGCCCCACAGGCGTTCACCACGAACGGCGCGTGGAGGGGCCCCGCCAGAGTCCGCACACCGGAGGCGCGCCCCCCTTCCGTGAGGAGCTCGAGAACGGGAGTCTCGGCGAAAACGCGCACGCCCTCGTCCCGCGCGGCCGCGAGGAGCCCCGCGCGGAGCCGGCCGGGATCCACGGTGCCCTCGTCGGGGAAGAGGGCGGCCGCCTGGGCTTCGGCCAGGGGCTCGCGGGCGTGGGTCTCGTCGCCGGAGAGGAGCTCGAAGGAAAGGCCCCGGGCCCTCTGCCAGTCGAGCGCGCGGTCCAGCGCGACCTCCTCGTCGCCGGTGCGCGCGAGCGCGATGGCGCCATGGACGTCGAAGTCGCAGGAGAACCCCGCGACCTCTTCCAGCTCTTCGACGAAGCCCGCGAAGAGGTGGCGCGAGAAGAGCGCCATCTCGTTCAGCGCCTCGGGATCGGAAGTCCTCCGGGCCTGCGCGTTCACGAGGCCCGAGGGTCCGGCATCCCCGGACGGCCCCGCCGAAAACACGGCGACATCCTGACCCCGGCCCGCGAGCTCCCGGGCCAGAGCCAGAGCGACGAACCCGGCTCCCAGGATCACCGCGTCGACGCGCGGCGGCAGGATCATCCGCGGTCGCCCGGCCCTCTCGAGAGCCGGAGCAGCGTCGCCTTGCCCACGGCTTTCACCGCGAGGTAGTTGAGGAGGCCTCCGGTCACGACCCCGACGAGCGGCACGAAACGGCCCAGGCTGCGCGTGGCGTAGCGGGCCAGGATCTTCGCGGCAACCTCCTCGGCCGCGCGCGCGCCGAACTGCCGCCCGAACGACATGCCCGCGCCGGAGGCGAGGCCCGCCAGGACCTCGAGGGCACGCTCTTCGGGCTCGGGATCCCGCCCGTAGAGGACGTGGAGGCCCACGACGAGGCGGCTCTGGAGCACGAGGAGCGCGCTCAGTTCGGGGCCCATGGCCGCGAACGCGGCGATCCCCGGGGGGAGGCTCGCGACGGCGCCGATGGCCGCGGCCTTCGCGGCGGTCCGATCGATGAGCTTCTGCGCCAGCTTGTCGCGCGGGAGCTCGGGATACCGGCCCGCGAAGACGTAGACGTCGTGCCGGAGCTTCTGAACGTCGAGGTCCGTCGAGAACTTCTTCACGAGCGAAAGGAAGGTCGAAGAGAGGCTCAACCACGCCCTCCAGGCCGCGACGAACACGGCTCGGCGAGCGTATCATCCGGCGAGCCGATTTCCCGGCGAGAAGCGCGGCTCTGCGCTCGAAGGAGGACTCCCCATGTCGCTCGTGTGGCTCCGCGCCCGTGGTGCGAGGTTTTCCCGCGCGGCCCTTCGTGCGGCCCTCGCCGTCTCCCTTCTCCTCCCTCTCGCGATCCCCTCGGCGAGCGCCCTGGCGCAGAAGAAGGGCGCGGCTCCGGCCCGGGGCAAGAAGGACAAGCCCAAGGACTACGCCGCCGTGAACCTCGTGCTCGAGACGTCGCAGGGCGAGATCACCATCAAGCCCTACTTCGACAAGGCGCCGAATCACGTGAAGGCGATGATCGACCTGGCGGCCTCGGGCTTCTACGACGGGACGCTCTTCCACCGCGTGATTCCCGGGTTCATCGTGCAGACGGGCGATCCCTTCACGAAGGACACCGCGAAGATGCCCGTCTGGGGCACGGGTGGAGCGACCGACGCCAAGGGCAACAAGGTGGCGCTCAAGGCCGAGTTCAGCTCCGCACCTCATCGCCGGGGCGTGGTGTCGATGGCCCACGCGGTGAACGAGCCCGACACGGCGAGCTCGCAGTTCTTCATCGTGGTGAAGGACTCGCCGCTCCTCGACGGCCAGTGGACCGCGGTGGGCGAGGTCGTGGCCGGGCTCGAGGTCGTGGACAAGATCGTCGCGGAATCCAACGCCGACACGGCCGACCGCACCGGTGGCAGGCCCCGCACGTATCAGAAGCTCGTCCGCGCCCGGTGGGTCGATGCCGCCGCGACGCCGAGCTTCCCGCTCGTCGGCGACGCCCCGCCCGCCCCCGCCCCGACTCCGGCCCCGCGTTGATCTCCGCGGAGGAATCCCGCAGGGAGCACGAGAGACTCGCCGAGGCCTGCCGTCGCTTCGGGTTACCCGAGAAGGCCGGGCGCGATGCCGCGACCCTGGCCGGGGATGCGGGAGCCCGCCGCTACTTTCGCGCGTCCACGGGCTCGGCGAGCGTTCTCCTGGTGCTCTACCCGGAGCCTCGATCCCAGGCCCAGGAGAGCTGGACCGAGCTGCGCCGGGCCCTCGCCGCAACCGGTCTGCGCGTGCCCGCTCTCCTCGACGACGCGCCCGATCTGGGGACCGCGCTGGAAGAGGATCTGGGCGACACCGATCTCGCGCGCGAGATCCTGGCGGCGCCCCACGAAGACCGCCCGGCGCTCCTCGAGGAGGCCGAGTCCCTCCTTCTCGACCTGAGGTCCCTCCCCCATGCGGCGGCGAAGAGGAACCCGCCGTTCGACGCGGCCTTCTTTGCCCGGGAGCTCGACCACACGCGGCTCTGGGCCCTCGAGCGCGGCGGCGAGTGCCCCCTCGCGGTCGAGCGGGGCGCGCTCTGGGCCTCCCTGGCGATCAGCCTCGCGGAGGCCGCGGCCGACCCCGCCGGCGGCGATCCCGTTCCGACCCATCGGGACTACCACGCGAACAATCTGATGCGGGCGCCGGACGGGCGCCTGGCGCTGATCGACTTCCAGGACCTGCGGCTCGGTCCGCCCGACTACGACCCGGTCTCGCTGCGCTTCGAGCGGGCGGGGGCGGAGGTGTCCATGCCCGAGGCGGCGCTTTCCGAAGCGGTTCTCCTCCAGCGGGCGTGGAAGGTCCTCGGAACGTTCGAGAAGATGCTCCTCAAGGGCCGCGAGATCTACCGGCCGCACCGGGACACGGCGCTCCGGGTTCTCAGGGCCCACACCCGCAAAGGCGGGCGCTTCGAGGCTCTCCTCGGCTTCCTGCCCTCGTAGCACTCTGTCGGGGCTCCTTACTTCGGGGTCTTGTCGTCCTTGCCGGGGCCTTCGGAGC
>CAZXSG010000575.1:0-3864 GCA_964643185.1 uncultured Holophagales bacterium | reverse complement strand
GGAGGACCTCGAGGGCCCCGCACTCCGTCGCGATCTCTCCCGCGCGCACGAGATCCCGTTCGACCTCTGCGTCCTCGGCGCCGTCGAAGTCGAAGAGGAGCCGCGCCTCGGCGTCGGGAAACGGCACGGCCACGCCCTTGCGCTTCGACGACACGTCCACGCAGGGCTTGTCCACGAACTCGCAGGCCGAGGGCACGAGCCCCTGGCGATGGATCTCCGCGACGCAGCGCGCCGCGCTCTCGAGCGTGGGGAACGGCGCGAGGAGGGTCGCGGACACCTTCGGCCTCGGGATGAGCCGCAGCCAGGCCTTGGTGATCACGGCGAGCGTGCCCTCGCTGCCCACGAGAAGGGCCGTCAGGTCGTAGCCCGCGACGTCCTTCCGCGTCTTGCCACCGGTCGTCATCACGGAGCCGTCGGCCATCACGGCCTCGAGACCGAGCACCCACTTGCCGGTCACGCCGTACTTGGCCGAGTGCGGGCCGCCCGCGTTCTCGGCCAGGTTTCCGCCGAGCGTGCAGGACCCGCGGGACGCGGGATCGGGCGGGTAGTAGAGCCCCAACTCCTCGACCGCTTCGTGGAGCGTCTGGGTGATGACCCCCGGCTCCACGATCGCGACGAGGTTCGAGGTGTCGATCTCGAGGATCCGGTTCATGCGCTCGAGGGAGAGCGCGACGCCCCCTGCGAGCGGGATGGCGCCGCCGGTGAGGCACGTGCGTCCGCCCTGAGGCGTCACGGGAATGCGCCGCTCGTTGCAGTAGGCGACGAGCCGCGCGACCTCGTTTGTGCTGCGCGGCCTGGCGGCGAGCGCCGGATAGAGAACGAAGTCCTCGGTCCAGTCGTGCGCGTAGGGCTGGAGATCGTCCTTCGCCACGACGACGCTGTCTTCGCCGAGGAGCTCCGTGATCGCCGTGACCTCTTCGGGTGTGAGGTCGCGCCGCAAGGGCAACGCTACGGGAAACATGACCGTCGCGCCTAGGACGTCCCGACCATCTCTTCCTCGGAGCTCCCTCCCACGTAGGCCTTGCGGATGTTGGGGATGAGGTAGTCGCCGAACGCGGCCTCGAGCCCGAAGCGCGGGGCGTAGCCCCAGTCCGCGCGGGCGGCCGAATCGTCCACGTCGCCCGGCCACGAGTCCACGATGCCCTGCCGTTTCAGATCGGGGGCGAACGTGATCTCGGCCTTCGGAAACGACTTGAGCACCAGCTGGCGGATCTCACCGGCCGTCGGCGCGAACGCCCCGACGTTGTAGACGACGCGGGAGAGGCTCTCCTGCGGGGCCGCGGCGAGGCGGAGCAGGGCCTCCACGCCGTCGGGCATCGCCATGAACGGGATGCGCGCGTCCTCGCGCACGAAGCACGCGTAGGGCTTCCCTTGCGCCGCGTGGTGGAGCATCTCCGGCGCGTAGTCCGACGTCCCGCCGGAGGGCACGGTGAACGCGGAGATGAGGCCCGGGAAGCGCACGCAGCGGAAGTCCACGCGGCCCCCGAGAGGATCGGCCGAGAGCTGCTTGTAGTGGCGTGAGTAGTAGCGGCCGAGATGCTCGGTGTAGAGCTTGTTGCAGCCGTACATCGTCGTGGGCTGGAGGAAGTCGTCCTCCTTCACGCGGCCGGCCTTCGCCTTCGCGGCGAGGTCGGGCATGCCGTACGCCGCGATCGACGACGGGTAGAGGAACTTCACCGGACGTCCGTGCGACTGCCGTTCGCTCTGAGCGAACTCCAGGAGGTTGAGCATGCCCTCGACGTTCACCTGATGGGCCGTGACGGGAGTGAACTCGCCCCGCGTCGAGAGGAGCGCCGCGAGATGGAAGACGAGATCGATCTCGAACTCCGAAAGGATCCGCTCGAGGAGGTTCCGCTCCAGGATGGAGCCGATGTACTCCCGCTCGACGAGCCGCGCGAGATCCCGCGGAAGCGGCTTGAGATCCAGCGTCAGGATGGGACGGCTGCCGTCCTCGGCGAGCTTGGTGATGAGACTGTGCCCGATCTCGCCGCTCGCACCGGGGAGGGGCACGACGGGTCTGCGCGTTCCCGACATCTTCGTGTTTCCCTTTCAGCCCTGGATTATCGGCTCGACGACGACGACCGCCACGGGCCCGGCCGGATCCCGCACGAAGACCGCCGCTCGGCCCGGCCGCGAGAGCGCGTCGATCACACCGAAGGGGCCCGCGAGCGCGAGGAACGGCGACGCCGAAACGAGCGGCAGAGCGTCGAAGCCGGGTCTCGCGAGCGAGAGCTCGTCGCGCAGCCGAGTCACGACGTCCTCGTCCCGTGTCTCGAAGAAGAGCGCGCCTCCCAGGATCCGGCCCAGCGCCTTGCCGGAGTGCTCTCGCTGTAGAACGAACGCGGCGCCGCCTCCGATGAGCGGTCCACCCGCGGCCTCCTCGAGCTCTCCCCTCACGCCCTCGGCTACACCCGCGACGACGAGATCCGCCCGGCCCGCGTCGAGAACGCGCGCCGCAACGAGGAGCGCCGCGAGCCCGGCCGTCGGGCCCGTCACGAGCATCTCCGCGGGACCCGCGAGGCCGTACGCCGAAGAGAGCTCGGCGATCACGGTGTTGTGCACGGTCGTCGCAAAGACACCGGGACGAAGGTCGCCGAGGCCCGTCGCCGCCGAAACCAGGAGCGCGTGCTCCGTGATCGCGTCGGCGCAGCCCAGCGACGAGCCGAATACGGCGCCCGCGCGGGGATCCTTCGCGGGGCACGGCTCCCTGCCCGCCTCCGCGAGGGCCCGGGCGCCCGCGAGAAACCCCGCGCGCGCGAAGCGGTCCATCCGCGAGAGCCGCACGTCGAGGCCGCGAGGCAGACCGCCCTCGCGGCGCGTGTCGCCGATCCCGCAGATCAGCGCGGGGCTCGAGAGCCTCACGCGCGCTCCACCACGAGGACCGCGTTCGTGCCCCCGAACGCCGCGGAGGTCGAGAGCGCGAATCGGCCCGTAAGGGCCTCTCGCGGCTCGCCATGAACGACGTCGAGCACGAACGCGGGATCGGGCTCTTTGAGTCCCGCGGTCGGCGGGATCCTCCCCTCGCGGAGCGCCAGCACCGAGACGACCGCCTCGAAGGCCCCGGCGGCGCCGAGGGTGTGGCCGAGGGCGCCCTTGACGCCCCACACCGGCGGGACTGCGCTTACCGTGCCGAAGAACCGCGCGAGCGCGCGGGCCTCCATCGCGTCGTTGAAGACCGTCCCGGTTCCGTGCGCGTTCACGAAAGCGATATCGCGTTCCCCGTTCCCCGCGAGCCCGGCGCTCGACGCCGCCGCCGAGATCGCCCGCAGGAGCCCTCCGCCCTCCGGGTCGGGCCGCGTGAGGTGGTAGGCATCCGAAGCGGAGCCGTATCCGGCGACGGCCGCGAGCGGAGTCCTGCCCGCGCGCGCGGCACCTTCGGCGCTCTCGAGGAGGAGGAAGGCCGCCCCCTCGCCCAAAGAGAGGCCGGAGCGCCGCCGGTCGAACGGGCGCGCGGGCCCGTTCGAGAGCGCGCGCAGCGAGCCGAAGCCCGAGACGACGAACGGCGAGAGCGCGTCCACGCCGCCAGCGAGGGCGGCCTCCACCTCTCCCGTCGCGATGAGATCCCAGGCCCGGCCGACGGCCGCGGTGCCGGACGCGCAGGCCACGGACAAGGTCTCGACCGGCCCCCGGAACCCGAGCCTCCGGGCGAGGAACGTCGCGGGGCTGCCGGCCCCGTGCTGCAGGGGCGGAGCCTCACGAGGTCCGGCCAGCCACTCCTCGTACGCCCGGTTTCCGCCGAGCGTCGTTCCCAGGACGAGCGCCGGCCTCGGGAGATGGGCGTCCCCGAGCGCCTCGATGCCCGCGGCGAGCGCGAGAAGGTGCGCCCTTTCGCGCGTCTCTCCCCACGGGTCTTCAGGAACGTCG
>CAZXSG010000574.1:0-3871 GCA_964643185.1 uncultured Holophagales bacterium | reverse complement strand
AAACCGGCGCGCAGAAGCAGGCTGTCCAGCTGCTGAACCGCCTCGGCCCCGCTCTCCAGAAGAGCGGCCAGTACATGGGCGCCATCGCCGTGTACAAGAGGATCTCCGAGCTGGATCCCAAGGGCGCGGATCCCGCCACGGCCGGCGCCCTGAAAGAGCTCGAGAAGCTGCAGCTCCAGGCCAGCGCGAAGACCCTTCCGAGCTCGACGATCAAGACCTCCAGCACGGAAACGGCCGCCGAGAGCGCTGCGGCTCAGGCAAAACGGGAAGAGCTCGCCCCCCTGTTCCAGAAGATTCCGATCTTCAAAGACGTGCCGCCGCACCTCCTCGCGCAGCTCGTCCAGAAGATCCACCTCCGCACGCTCGACGCCGGTGTCGTCCTCTTCGAGGAGGGCGCCCCGGGCTCGTCGCTCTTCTTCGTGGTCTCGGGCGAGCTCCAGGTGACGGGCAAGGGCGAGGGTGGCCGGGACGTCGTTCTCCGTACGATGGGCGAGGGCGAGGTGATCGGCGAGATCTCGTTCCTCTCACAGCTCCCGCGAAGCGCCACCCTCAAGACGAAAGCGCCGAGTGTCCTCATCGAGCTCGAGCGGCGGGCGGTGGACGACGTCATCCGCAAGAGCCCCAAGCTCCGCGAGGCGCTCCAGGTGATGTACAAGGACCGGGTCCTGAACGACGTCCTCGTGCGCTCCAAGGTCTTCGGTCCGCTTCCGGAGGCCGTCCGCAAGGAAATCGCCCAGAAGCTCGTGCCGCTCACCGTGGAGGGCGGCAACCCGATCCCGCCCGAGGGGCTCGCGGGCGAAGCGGTCTACCTCATCGCCCAGGGCGTCGTGCGCATCACGGCGAAGGATCAGTACGGCCACGAGGTCGAGCGGGCGATGCTCTCCCCGCCGTCCTTCTTCGGCGATCTGGGTCGCGAGCGGGCCGAAGCTCTCGCGAGCGCCTCGGCGCTCGTCGACGTCGAGCTCTACCGGCTGGGCCAGGCCGACCTCATGCCGCTCCTGTCGGCCCACCCCGAGCTGTGGTCGGCCCTCGACGAGATCAACCTCGCCAAGCTCGGAAACGCGAGCGCCACCGGATCGCACCCGAAAGCCACGTAGCACGGAGACTGTACTGACTGTGCTGACCGTGCTGACTGTACTGAATCTGCTGACTGTGCCGTGACCGTGCCCGTCCAGTTCGACGTCTGGGGCTGCCGCGGCTCGCGAAACCTGGTCCCGAACCGCTCGACGATCGGAAACCGCACGTCCTGCTACTCGATCCTGGGCCCCGATTCGCTCGTGGTCCTCGATGCCGGCCGCGGCCTCGCGGCGCTCGGCTCGGCGATGCTCACGGACCAGCGCTTCGCTCACGTGAAGGCGATCCACGTTCTCCTCACGCATGCGCACCTCGACCACTTCGAGGGGCTCAAGGACGTCGACTGGTTCTGGAAGCGGGGCAACGGGCTGTCCCTCACGCTGCACGGAACCGAGGAGGCGCTCACGGCCGTGGCGACGGTCTTCGCCCCGCCCGTCTACGTCACGTTGCCCGTCCTCGCCGACGGCACGCTCGGGAGCTTCACGCTCGCGACGCAGCGGGCGGGTGATTCGTTCACGATCACGGGCTTCACCGTCGACGTTTTTCCCCTCTACCACTACAGCGGCCTGTCCAGCGCGAAGTTCGCGCTCGACACCGTCGGATACCGTGTGACCAGCCTCGCGGAAGACGGCCCGGTCGTGGCGTATCTCTCCGATCACGAGCCCACGCACGAAACGGCGCCTCTCGAGAAGGTCGCGCGCTCCGGCGCGCATCTCGTGATCTACGACGCCCACTTCCTCGACGTGAAGGACCACGCGTTCGGCCACGGATCGCAGGAGTACACGGCCGGGGTGGCCCGCGCCGAGACCTCGGCCCTCGTCCTCGCGGCGCACCTATCCCCCAACGTGACCGACACCGCTCTTCACGAGACGCGGAAGAGGCACGGCGAGGACGTCCCGAACTTCGCCCTCGCGGCCGAAGGCGACCGCTACCAGTGGGAGGAAGACTCGCAGCGGTTCCTGAAGGTGCGTGAAGGCCCCGAGGAGCCGGTCCAGCCGCTCACGCCCCCCGCGCTCGCGGATCAGCTCTCGTTCAACGCGACCGAGCTTTCCAAGGTGCGGCACGAGCTGCGCACGCCCATCAACCAGATCCTCGGCTACAGCGAGCTCCTCGAGGAGCAGGCCGAAGACGAGGGCCAGCAGGGCTACATTCCCGACCTCCGGAAGATCCAGGCCGCGGGCCGCAGGCTCCTCGGCATGCTCGACGAGCACCTCGCGCCGCCCAGCAAGCAGAGTCTCGCCCAGGCCAAGGCGGCCGACGCGGTCGCGGAGGGCACCGGGCGCGATTCGGGGGTGAAATGGAAGGCCCTCGCCGAGAGCGCGATGGCGATGGCGCAGAGCCAGCTGGACAAGGCCGGCCCCGGCGTTCCCAGCGCGAACGCGACACCCGCCCCGATGGACCCCCGGGAGGTCGTCAAGGGGGGTGAGGATTCGGACGCGCATCAGGGCTCGGCCAGCGGCAAGCTCCTCGTCGTGGACGACAACGAGCTCAATCGGGACATGCTCTCGCGGCGGCTCCAGCAGCGCGGCTATGCCGTGAAGACGGCGGAGGACGGCGAGAAGGCCCTCGCCCGGATCGACGAGGAACGGTTCGACACGGTCCTTCTCGACGTGATGATGCCGGGCATCAGCGGTCTCGAGGTCCTCGAGATCCTCCGCAAGAAATACACGGTCGCGGCGCTTCCCGTCATCATGGCGACGGCCCGGGACGACAGCCAGGACATCGTGGAGGCGCTGTAGCTCGGCGCGAACGACTACGTCACCAAGCCGCTGGACTTCCCCGTCGTCCTCGCGCGGCTGGAGACCCAGCTCGCACTGAAGCGCGCCACCGAGCAGCTCGAGAAGAGAAACCAGTTCATCCGCAACACGTTCGGCCGGTACCTCTCCGACGACGTCGTGGCGAGCCTCCTCGAGAGCGAGTCGGGCCTCGCGCTGGGCGGCGAGAACCGCAACCTCACGATCCTCATGTCCGACCTGAGGGGATTCACGTCGGCCGCCGAACGGCTCGCTCCGGAGCAGGTCGTGAGAGTGCTCAACACGTACCTCGCGGCGATGACCGACGTCATCCAGCAGCACAAGGGCACGATCGACGAGTTCATCGGCGACGCGATTCTCGCGATCTTCGGAGCGCCGCAGAGCTACGACGACGACGCCGAGCGCGCCGTGGCGTGCGCCCTCGCGATGCAGCTCGCCATGGAGGACGTCAACCGGAAGATCGCCGAGGACGGCTTCCCGCCGGTCGAGATGGGCATCGCGCTCAACACGGGAAACGTCGTCGTCGGCAACATCGGATCACAGACCCGGGCCAAGTACGGTGTCGTGGGGAGCCACGTGAACCTCGCGGCGCGCATCGAGAGCTACAGCGTGGGCGGCCAGGTCCTCATCAGCGAGATGACGCTCCAGCAGGCCGGCGCGGGCGTCTCGGTGGGCAAGAAGATCATCATCAACGCCAAGGGCTTCAAGGACCCGATTCCCATCTACGACGTTCGGGCCATATCGGGCAAGTACAACTTCACGCTGCCCGAGGGCGGTGAGCGGCTCGTCGAGCTCCTCCACCCGATTCCCGTGCGCTTCACGATGATCATCGAGAAGCACGTCGGGGAGGAGGTGCAAGAGGCCCGCATCGTGCGCATGTCGGCGAAGGAGGCTGAGCTTCATTGCGGCGCCGAGGTGCCGGAACTCACGAACCTCAAGATCCGCGTCGTCGGTGCCTCGGGGGAGGAGATACCGGCCGATCTCTATGGAAAAGTGATGAGCTCGCTCGACGGGGAGAAGGGTTTCCTTCTCCGGTTCACGGC
>CAZXSG010000573.1:0-3872 GCA_964643185.1 uncultured Holophagales bacterium | reverse complement strand
CGGTCGCTGGCTCGTAGCCGCATCGCGTCTCGTCGACCCTCGTGCCCGGCGTGTCGCCGCCGAGCGTGCGGCTGACGGTCATCCGTCCGTCGAGGGTGTAGCCGTAGGTCGTCTTGCCGCGACCGGCTGGCCTTCGCGCCTCGAGCAGGCGGCCGTGGCCGTCGTAGCGGTACGCCGAGGACGCCTGGGACAGGGTTCCATTGCCCGAAGTGACCGTGAGCGCATTCCCCGCTTCGTCGTATCGGGTGTCGATCGTCGTGCCGTCGAGCCTTCTCTCACGCGTCGATCGGCCGAACGCGTCTCTCTCGAAGATCGTGAACGCCGTTTCCATGAGGGTCGGCGTCGTCGTCTGGCCCGTCGCGCCGGGCAGCGTCTCCTTGCGTACGATCCGCGAAGGCCACGGTGCGGGGACCGCGGATCCCACAGGGGCCGGCCCGGAACCTCCCGGGTTGTCGTATTCGTAGAGAGTCTCGTTGCCGACGGCGTCCTTCTGCTTCAGGAGCCGGCCGGTGAAGGGCTCGTACTCGAGCCAGCTCTCCACCCTCGAAGGGGTGTTCGTCCCGGAGACCTCGGTGAGAACGAGCCTGCCGTTGACGTCGTAAGTGTGTTTGGTGGTGCGCGTGATCTCGGCGGCGGTGCCCTGCGCGGGCACGAGCACCTCGACGATCTCCGTGGGGGCCCTGAAGCCGTTGACCGTGTACCGCGTTTCGGCCAGGACGCTCGGCGGGGGTAGGCCAGGAGGCCCGTCGGTGATGCGTTCTTTCAGCAGGGAGCCCGCTTTGTCGAACTCTCTCGTCACGACGGCCCCGGAGGGCAGGGTCTCTTGGTACAGGCGACCCCAGACGTCGTATTTGCCTCTCCAGACCCCGCTGTCCCCGTCCGATTCGTACACGAGACGGCCGCGTGTGTCGTAGGCCCGCCTCCGTGGCGGCAGGCCTCCCACGGAGACCTCCGAGATGCGACCCGCCGAGTCGCGCCCGAACGTCGTCACGACCCCGTCACCCGTCCTGGTCGACTGCAACCGGCCGAAACCATCGTAGGTGTTCTTCGATACCAGGGTCGGGGGCGTCGTGGGCGCGAGCAGGGTGCCATCGCCCGCCACCGACGCGAGGCCGTTCGTACGGATCTCGAGGAGCTGCTCTCTGTCGTTGTAGGTGTAGAACGACTCCACCCAGCCGATCGGCGACTGCCTGCGACGCTCGTAGACGATGTGCCCGGCCTCGTCGAACGCCCGATGGCTCTCGCTTTCCACGGAGGAGAACGCGGAGCCGGGCAACGCTCGACCCGAGACTTCTATGATGAGTCGATCCCATTGGTCGTAGACGGCCTCGTCGACGACCTTGAAGGATCCTTCGACCCTCGTCCGGTTGCCCCGCGCGTCGTAGCCGTAGGTCTCAAACTGATTGCCCCGGTCGACGCGCAACAGGCGCCCATAGGTGGCGCTCGTGGGTACGTTGTCGTAGCGGTACTTGACCTGAAGGATGGTGTCTCTGGGCACGCCCCCGGGTCCCGGTGCGAGGAGCTGCGGGGACGACTTCGCATTCCCTTTCGAGGAGCGGCTGCTCAGGGTGAGGCTCTCGAACTCGAGGAGGCGTCCCTTGACGTCGTACTGCGACAGTCCCTCGACTCCGTCGTCGGGGTAGCCAGAGGCCTCCTCGGCAAGAAACGCGGGGTTGTCCGGCGTGGTCGCCACCGCACGGGCGCGCCGCCGCCCCTCACCGTCCCGGCTCTCCCTCGGAATCGAGTCCTCCGACCTCTCGTCGATGAAGACGTCGATGGCCGTGTAACCCGCGAGGCCCACGTCCCCTCCGGAAGCGGCCTTCTGGACGGTGTGCGAGAGATTGGGGAGCTTGAGCGGATCGGGATCCGCGTCGTCATTGCACATGCCCGAAGCCAGGAAGTAACAGTGCTCGGTTACAGCCTTGTCGAAGTTCGTCGTGCGCTTCAGGCGACCATCCGCCAGGTACTCGAAGAGCGTCTCGACCGGCGTCATGACCGTCTGGTTCACGGCAGTGTCGTAGACGGGTATCGTCTCGCGCAGCAGCCGGAGGCGGCCCGCGCCGTCGAGATGATGCTCGGTGATCGCGCCGGAGGGGGACGAAACGTCGACCCGCGAAGGAGCGACGCTACCCGGCACGGATCCGACCGGAGCCAGGGTCCACGGGAGCGAAAGGGGAAAGCGGACGCCTGAAGCGCGACCGGTCGCCGTGTCGTAGTCCACGGAGAATCTGTTCGTGGAAGCGCCAGGCAGCTTCTGTCCAACCAGCCGGAGGCCCTGGAATCGCTCGTGGAGCACCGCGGTCGAGGCCAAAGGCGGCGCCGACACCACCGAGTCCCGGTACTCATAGGTCAGCTTGGGGTTCGAGTACGAGAACCCTGGGAGCACGGGGTTCGTCACTTCCGGAAGGGAGACCGAAACGAGCTTGCGATCGGTGTCCCACCCGTACGTGATCTTCCGGCCGGTCGGGTCTGTCAGTGTCGAGAGGAGCCCGTACTTGCGGCTTCCGGCAACCTCGTCGTAGCTGAAAGTGTGCGCCTTGCCGAGGTCGTCGGTCACGCGACGCAGAACGCCGAACCCGTCGTACGAGAGGTGCATGGTCGCACCGAAGACCGCAGGGTCCCGGCCCTTTCGATGGCGGTCCGCGATCTCGCTCAGGCGCCCGGCACCGTCGAAGACCGTCTGATTTCCGAAGCGGTCCAGGAGCTGGTACGACTGGCCTCCTTCAACGACGATCAGGCGCTGGTAGAGACCTTCGGGAATACAGAACGAGCCCTGTGGGTCGAAAGTAGTCTTCGCAGGACAACCTGCCGCCGTCCGAGGGTAGAAGCGATAGACCTGCCCTGTTCCGTCGAACAACTCGACCTCACCTGGATAGTCCAGTTCCGGTACCCCTGGAATCTGCCTGAGGTGCGAGAAGAGGTTCGCGTGCCAACCGGTCGACCCCATCGGGCCATACCCGACAGTTCCCGACCGATAGGTCCGCTCGAACGCGACAGAAAGGCTCCCTCCCGCTGTCTCGTGGTCCTTCTCCTGTAGGAGAAGGTCACCAGAGGGCAGGGAAATGCGCACGCCGGCCTCGCCGGCGCTCCAGATGTCCGGGTTCTGATGAGGCTCCTCGACCGCAGCCTGAGCGGCCGAAGGCACCGACGTTGCCCATGCCTCGACCCCGAGGAGCCCTCGCGGGGCGCGATAGTCGGCGCGGCTGGGGGAATTCTCGAAGAAGGCGAGAGCATCACGCGTTGGGCCATGCCCGTCGTCGAACAGGTACGCCCTCACGTAGGGCCCTCCCGCGAGCAGCTCTTTGACATCAGACCCGTACCCTGCGAGAAAGGCTGGCCGCTCGCAGCGGCGGCACTGCGTCTTCTCGTCGCCGCTTCGCGGGGTCGAGGTCAACGTGTCTTGATAGGCCTTCCTGGCCCTCGGGTCGGCGAGGAGCAGGATCACCTCCTGCGACTCGTAGAGGTTGTAGGCGTTCGAGAGCTTGCCGCTTTCGCCGGGCGGGTCAGTTGGATCGCTGCGCCAAGACTCGCCGAGACGCCGCAGCGTCACGATCACGTCCCTCTGCGGCCAGAGGCCATCCGTCCGAGCCGGGTCTCCGTCTCCCGGCATTGCCACGGCGCCGCCAACGTCGTCTTCGTCCAGCAGTGCATCGTTGGGAACAGTCCGCAGGCTCTGGACCTTCGCGCGAAGAACCTCGCCGAAGTTGCCGGGGATGGCCAGGCGGACGCGGAACGCAGCGGTCGTCACCTGATCCGCGGCGCGGCGCTTGGCAGGATCGAGCTCGTCGAAAGCGGAAACAAAGGTTGGGATGCCGAGCGGTCGGACGCGGTCGACGAGCTCGCGTACGTGCACTTCGACGCCGCCGTCGCGC
>CAZXSG010000572.1:0-3875 GCA_964643185.1 uncultured Holophagales bacterium | reverse complement strand
GAACCGGACTTCGCCGGCGTCGGCGACCTGACCGCCGCCCTCCGGGTAGAAGACCGTCCGGTCGCTCACGAGAAAGCCCGCCGCGCCCGCGGGCAGCGACGCGACCCGCGTGGGCGCCTGGCCGTCCTCCGCGCGGAAGAGACCGAGCACCCGTGCGCCCGGAAGCGAGACGAAGCTCTGCTCGGGATAGCCGAGGAACTCGGTCACCCAGGCGGGATCCAGCTCGCCTTCGGGAACAGCCGCCCCCTCGGCCTCGAACTTCGGGGCACCCTGGGAGCGCTCCTTCGCGGCCGCGGGCTCGACGTCGAATCCCTGGTGGTCGACGGCAACCCCTTCGTCTTCCGCGAGCTCCTGGATGAGCTCCAGCGGAATGCCGAACGTGTCGTAGAAGCGGAACACGGTGGCGCCCGAGAGGCGCGTCTCCCCCGTGCGGCGCGCCTCGGACACGGCCTCGCCCACGCGGTCCGCCCCCGCGGACATGGTCTTGGCGAAGCGCTCCTCCTCGTCGAGCAGCTGGCGCTTCACGTTCTCGCGCCGGCCCGCCGTATCCCCCTCGAAGTGGATGTCCTGGAACACCGAGAACACCGGATCCACCAGCTCTCCCAGGAACGGACGCGTGATCCCCAGACGACGCGCATAGCGCATCGCCCGGCGGAGGATCCGGCGGAGCACGTAGCCGCGGCCCTCGTTCGACGGCAGCACGCCGTCAGCGAGGAGCAGCGTCGCCGCGCGCGCGTGATCGACGACGACGCGGAAAGGCGCGTCCTCGACGGCCATGCCGCCCACGTAGGTGCGGCCGGAGATCGTCTCGAGCACGTCGAGCAGCGGACGGAAGAGGTCCGTGTCGTAGTTGTTGTTCTTTCCCTCGAGGAGCGCCGTGATGCGCTCGAGGCCCGCGCCCGTGTCGACCGAGGGCTTCGGCAGCGGCGTGAGGTTGCCCTGCGCGTCACGGTCGAACTGCATGAACACGAGGTTCCAGATCTCGATCACGCGGTCGCCCTTGGAGTTGGGCGTTGCGTCGCCGGGGACGTCCGGGCCCTGGTCGTAGTGGATCTCCGTGCAGGGACCGCAGGGGCCCGTGTCGCCCATCGACCAGAAGTTGTCCTTCTCGCCGAAGCGCGCGATGCGCTCCTTCGGCAGGTAGCGCGCCCAGAGCTCGGCGGCTTCGTCGTCGGTCGTGTACACGGTCGCCCAGAGGCGCGAGGGGTCCAGCCCGTAGTACTCCTTCGAGGTGATGAGCTCCCACGCGAAGTCGATCGCGTCCAGCTTGAAGTAGTCGCCGAACGAGAAGTTGCCGAGCATCTCGAAGAACGTATGGTGCCGCGCGGTGTAGCCGACGTTGTCGAGGTCGTTGTGCTTGCCGCCCGCGCGCACGCACTTCTGCGAGGTCGTGGCCCGGTTGTACGCCCGCACCTCGCGGCCCAGGAAGCAGTCCTTGAACTGGTTCATGCCGGCATTCGTGAAGAGGAGCGTCGGGTCTTCGGCGGGAACGAGCGAGGAGGAGGACACGCGCCGGTGGTCCTTCCTCTCGAAGAAGGAAAGAAACGTCTCGCGAACCCGCGAAGAGGTCCAGTCAGTCGTCTGCGTCATGGGGCGGATTGCCTTTCTCGTGAAGCGCCTCGCGAATGGCGTCGGGCGGAAAGCCGCGCCGGGCGAGGTGGTCGAAGAGTTTCTTCGACCGCTCGCGCGAGGTCAAACCGGGCGCGAGGCTCCGGTCCTTCTTCGAAAGGGCATCCGCCAGCGCTTTCTTCTCGACTTCGGGAGAAAGCGTTTCCATGGCGCGATCGGAGTTCTCCTTGGAGACGCCCCGCGCGGTGAGGGTCTGCCGGATCACCGTGCGGCCCGAGCGCCGGCTCTTGCTGCGCACGACGGCCTCGGCCGCGGCGGCATCGTCGACGAAGCCCTTCTCACGCAGGAACGAGATCGCTTCGTCGATCGCCGGAGGCTCGAAAGCACGAAGGCGGAGCTTCCTTCGAAGCTCCGCCTCGGTGTGAGACCTCCGCGAGAGAAGGCCGAGGGCGGCGTCCCTGGCGGTCCCTCTCGGACCCTCCCCAGGACGCCGCCGCCCGAAGCTCACGGCTGGTTGGAGAAGTCGAAGGGGCTTTCCTCCGAGAGCGGGTTCATCTGGTCGGGCGAGGCGAGCGCGGCCTCCATGGTCTCCGTGGACATGTCCGACGTGGACTGGATGCCCTGGATACGGAGCTTGAACTCGTTGGGGTTCGTCGCGCGGCGGATGGCTTCCTCGAGGGTGATGAGGCCGGTCTTGTACAGCTGGAAGAGTGATTGGTCGAACGTCTGCATGCCGTACTGCGACGTGCCGGCCTTGATCGCGTCGTGGATGTACTTCGTCTTTTCCTTGTTCTCGATGCAGTCGCGGATGTAGTTCGTCGCGATGAGCACCTCGACGGCCGGCACGCGGCCGAGCCCGTCGGCGCGCGGCAGGAGGCGCATGGAGACGACGGCCTTGATGACGGCCGCGAGCTGCAGGCGGATCTGCTTCTGCTGGTGCGGCGGGAAGACCGAGATGATGCGGTTGATCGTCTCGGTGGCGTCCATGGTGTGGAGCGTCGACATGACGAGATGGCCCGTCTCGGCGGCCACGAGCGCCGTCTCGACCGTTTCGTAGTCGCGCATTTCGCCGACGAGGATGACGTCGGGGTCCTGACGGAGGGCGGCGCGAAGCGCGGTACCGAAGGAACGCGTGTCGACCTCCAGCTCGCGCTGGTTGACGATGGACTTCTTGTCGCGGTGGAGGAACTCCACCGGGTCCTCGATCGTCATGATGTGCTCGGCGCGGGTGGAGTTGATGTAGTCGATCATCGCGGCGAGCGTCGTGGACTTGCCCGAGCCCGTCGTTCCGGTGACGAGGATGAGACCGCGGGCCTCCTCGCAGATCCGCTCGATGATGGGCGGGAGCAGCAGGTCCTTGACGGTCAGGATTCGAGCCGGGATGACGCGGCAGACCATGCCCACCGTGCCGCGCTGCTGGAAGATGTTGCAGCGGAAACGGCCGAGGCCCGGCACCGAGTACGAGATGTCGATCTCGAAGTTGTTCTTGAACTTCTCCTTCTGCCGCGAGGACATGATCGAGAACGCCATCGCGATCGTGTCTTCCTGCATCAGGCGTTTCAGATCGGCCAGCGGGATGAGATCGCCGTCGACGCGAATGATGGGATGCGCCCCAACCTTCAAGTGAAGGTCGGACGCTTTCCGCTCGACCGCGATCTTGAGGAGGTCGTTGATATGCATGTGCCCTCCGTGCCCCTTCGCCGGTCCTCCGGCCACAAACCCGATTTCGCTGGTTGTTCCTCCGAAAGAATAGGCGCCCGTGTGCCACGGGGTCAACGCGAGACGAGCCCTTAGACTCGGGAGAGTGACTTCGGCCACCATCGCAGAGCCCGTCGCCGCCGTCCTGCTGGCCGCCGGAGCCTCACGGAGGTTCGGCGGCCCCAAGCCCGCCGCCGAGGTTGACGGCCCCCCCCCCGCCGCACGGCCGGCCCGCGTGCTGCTCGCGGCCGGCCTTTCCCCGGTGCTGGTCGTGCTGGGAGCGTGGGAGAGCGAGGTGCGGGGCGCGCTTTCCGGTATCCCGGTCGACCTCGTCGTCAACCCCCGGTGGGAAGAGGGCATGCTCTCGTCGGTGATCTGCGGCCTCGGGGCGCTCCCAGGACGCGTTGCCGTGACACCGGCCGACCTGCCGTTCCTGACCGCAGCGACCGTGGACGCAGTCGTGAGGGCCTCCCGCGCTCATCCCGAAGCCGTCTGCGTGCCCCGCTACGAGGGCCGAAGGGGCCATCCCATCGTACTTCCGCCAGCCGCCGTTGCCCGCGTCCTCGCGTGGTCCGAGGCGGCCGCGCCCGGGACACGGGCGGCCGCGC
>CAZXSG010000571.1:0-3881 GCA_964643185.1 uncultured Holophagales bacterium | reverse complement strand
TGCCGCCGAGCTTCATGGGCTCGTCGGCCACCAGAACATGCGACCGGGCCGTGATCTCCGTTCGATACCCGCTGCCCCGGAGCCGCGCTCTCACGGTTTCTTCGATCGCCATGAAGGAATGATGCCGCAGACCTGAGTTCAGCGCGGGCGGTCCTTCCAGAAACGCATGCGCTTCTCGGAATAACCCAATCGTTCGTAGAAATGATGCGCGCCCGTGCGATGCGCGGCGCTCGTCAGCTCGATCGCGCCGCAGCCCGCGGCGAAGAGCGCTTCTTCGCTGGCCGCCACCATCCGCGCGCCGATGCCACGCCCGCGCAGCGCTTCGTCCACGACGAACGCCGTGATGCGGCCGATGGGGTAGGGCTTGTGCAGCATCGGTGTGACGTGGAGAACCGAGAAGCCCACGATCACGCCGTCTTCCTCGGCCAGGAGGATGCGGTCCCCGGCCTTCACCACGGCCGCGATACGGACGGCGATCGCGGCAGGCTCGTCGGGGTAGCCGAGCGACGCGAGAAGTGGTGCGAGAGCGGCTGCGTCTTCTACGCCCGCATCCCTCATGCGTCGGTCTTGAGCTTCAGCTCGCGCCACTCCGTGTGCCGCTTCTCACGGCCCTCGGCGTCGAGCACCTTGACGCGCCAGCGCACCACGCCCGAGGTCGCCTTCTCCCTCAGGAACGACGGCGCGCGGTAGTTGAACGTGCCCTGCTGCAGCAGCGCCGAGAGGATCTCCGTGCCCGACGGTTCCACGATCTCGAGCTTGTAGAGGAGCGCCTGACGATCCTCGGTCCACGAGAAGTCCACCGCTCCCGTCACAACCTCTCCCGCCTTCGGTGCCAGGAGGTCGAACGCGGCGCCCGGCGTGGCGCCTCCGCCCACGCTGTAGCGCAGCGTCGGCATCGGGAAGCCCGCGGCCGCGCCGCTGTACACGAGACCGGCGCCGGCTCCGGCGCCAGCGAGGTCCGATGCGGAGTCACGGTCTCGCGAAACCTCGACGCGCAGAAGAATCTGGTGCAGGCCCTCGGACTCCTTGGGCAGGAGCTTCGGGTCCGGACCCGGAAGCGTCGTCTTCGCGGGGCCTGCCGTGAGCGGCACGTTGAAACGGCCCACCTCGCGGTAGCGCTTCTGGAGCGAGCGCTGCTCGGGCGGCAGCGAGCCCTCGGTGAGGAGATCCGTCGAGGTCGGCGGCTCGTCACCGGGCAGCACGACCTCCCAGCGGCCGCGCAGCGTGCCCACGCCGTTGTAGGCGATCTCGGCCTTGAACGCGGGGAGCGAGCCGCCCACGGGGATCGACGCCACGGGGTCGCCGCTCTCGAACCGCAGCGTAACGTCGAGGAGCGCGAAGGGAACGCGCGCGCCGCCGCCCGTGAGCCGGCAGGTCACGAACACAAATTCGTCGGGTCCGCCCGTGGTGCTCCGGAACTGGCGCACGTAGAAGAACTGGGGCGCGGCGCCGGCCTCCACGGCCTGATAGGCCCGGCGCGACACGGACGGCGGAATCGTCATCACGTCCACGAACGTCGAGCCCTGCTGCCTGCCGAGGTCGAACCTCAGCGGCAGGCTGCCGAACACCGTGCGGGGATCGCAGCGCATGCCGATGGCCGGCGTGGCCGGGATCAGCTCTCCGCACCACTGGGCCTCCACGGGCACCTGGTTGTTGAGCCCTCCGAACGTGATGGACAGTGAGGTCGCTCCCTGACTGTTCACGTTGAGGCCCTGCGGGTCTCTCCGGATCTCGGCGGCAAGAGGAAGCGAGAGGAGCGAGAGACAGAGGGCGAAAGCAGTGCGTTTCATCGATGGCTCCTCAGAACAGGCTCAGCGTGAGGCCCGACGAGAGGATCCACTGCTTGCGGACGACCTCGTCGGGCGAGAACGGAGACCGCGACTTCGATTCGGTGAACGCGTAGCGGAGGAAGGCCTGGGCCGAGACACCGTGCTTCTGATCCTTTGTGGTCTTCGACAGTCGGAACGTGAGCGAGGCGTCGGCCGCGAGCGCGGTGTTTCGCGTCTGGCCGGTGTCGTCCTCACCGACGGCGCGGTTCAGGTTCGCGGCCAGGGTCGTCAGCGTCGTGAAGCCCCACGTGGCCTGCGCGGCGACGCGGTTCGTGGTGAGCACCGTGAACGGGTCGTCGTTCCTCTGCCGCTCCGTGCCCACCTCGACCGCGAGCTGAAGTGTGGGCAGCGGGTTCGCGCCGGCCTGGATGGCGTGCCCGGTGACGTTGGAATCCGCGGCGGCCCGCTCGTCCTGCCGGTTGTCGATGACGCCGACTGTCAGGCGGTAGCCCAGACGAAAGACGCCCACCGTCCAATCCACTGTGGCGGCGTGCGTCGTGGAAACCTGGTTGGGCACGAACGTCTCGGTGAACTCGCCGGTCTCGAGGTTCACGGAGCCCTTCTGCTCGGCCCGCTGGAGCGTGTAGACGATCTGGGGCAGGAGCGGCGACGGGCCTTCCTTGCCGGGAAAGAGCGCGCCGACGGGCAGCGTGGCCGTGGCGTTCTGGCGATGGCTCCGCGTGGTGAGGAGGGCGGCGAGGTCGTCCAGGTTGTCGCGCTGCGTCTGGGCGCCGAGCTGGATCGCGGCCGGGCCGAGGATCGTGTTGATCTCCACGCCCGTCTGCTCGAGGTCGGCCTGGTTCGTGGCACCGAGGCTCCGGAACAGCGGGTCCACTCGGTCATGGCGGAGCACGACGTACACCGATCCGCGGGCCGTCTCGCCGAGCACGAGCTCGCGGAAGACGTCGGCCGTGAGGACGCCGAAGTAGGCGTCCTTCGTGGAGGCCTGAACCGCCACAACCTCGCCGTCGGGATTCAGCGTCGGGTCCGGCGGGTTGGTGAACCGGCTCCGCGCGAAGCCGCCTTCGAAGCGGATGCGGCCGTCCACGAGGCTTGCCAGGGCGCGCAGGCCGACGCCGCGGTTCTCCTCGGCATCGTCCACGACGCCCTGCTGGAAGCGGTCCTGGGGCGTTCGTGAGCCGTCCATGACGGTGGCTTCGAAGCGCAGCGCGCCCGGAGTTTTCGGCATCAGCTCGATCCCGAGGCGTCCCGCGCAGATGCGGTCATCGCGCTGCGAGATGCCCAGCAGGTTGTCGTAGCCCACGAGGTTCACGGAGCTGAGCGCCGCGCCGGTGACGTCGACGATGCCGCCGATGCCGGCCGTGGCCACGAGGCCGCGGCTCGCGAACTGGTTGACGAGGTACTTGTCCTGTCCGAACGCCGTCGTGCCCGCGGTGAAGCTCGTGGCGCCCTTCTGCGCCTGCACCGTGTAGCTCGCGAGGTCGACCTTGGGGGCCTCCTCGCCGAGCTGACCGAAGCGGATCGCCTGCTGGCGGTTCGAGACGGCCGTGGCCTGGAGCGCCGAGGTCACCGTCCAGCCCTGCTTCGTGAGACGGCCCTGCACGGAGAGCTGTCCCGTGAAGTCCTGGAACCTCTCGCGCGGGTTCTCGACCTCGGGCGCGGGGGAGTCACGCGTGTCGAGCGCGCCCGCGAGGGTCAGGTCGAGCCGCGGCTGGATCTCGAACGTCTCGAGCCCCGCCGACGTGAGGACGTTGAGGGGGAAGCGCGACAGTTCGGTGGAGTCGCCCGTGTCGGAGATCTGGAAGATCACCACCTCGCTCGAGCCCGAGGGCAGCTTCACCGGGCTCTTCGTGAGAGAGAGCCCGGCGGGCGTGCGGGCGAAGAGCTCCGAGACGTCCATCGAGCCGATCAGGATCACGAGCCGGCCGTCGGCCTCGGTGAGCGGACGGCTCGCGCGGAGAAGCAGCGGGGCATCGCGCGGAACGAAAGGCCTGCCGCCGGTGTCGAGCGTGAACGTGAGCGGCGTTCCGGCCGGGGCCTCGGGGGCCGCGGTCGCGGGGACGGGCGCGGCCTCGGCCGGAGCTGGGGGAG
>CAZXSG010000570.1:0-3892 GCA_964643185.1 uncultured Holophagales bacterium | reverse complement strand
GGGCCCCGGCGGGGCCCCCGCGCCGTGTGCCTCCGCCTCCCCCGGGGGGGCCGTGCTTGCTCCGGTGGGGGGCCGGGGGGCTCGAGAAACCCCCGGGATCAAATTCAGTTTCACCCCTTCTTTTCCTTCGCGGGCGGGCCCTTCAGCTTGTCCTTCTCGGTGAGGCCCGAGAGGATCTCGATCTGGATGCCGTCGGAGAGACCCGTCTTCACTTCCCGCTTCTCGAATTTCTGGGGCGCCGTCTCCACCTCGACGAACGTCTTGTCGCCCTCGAACTTCAGGAGGCTCTCGCTGATCGAGAGGACGTCGTCGCGGCGGTCCAGCACGATGTCGGCGTTCGCGCTGTAGTTCGCGCGGATCTGGACGTCCTTCTGGGGCTTCAGCGCGGCCTTGATCTCGAACTGGATCGCGCCGTCCTTCTCGACGCCCTTGGGCGCGATGTGCTCGAGGATGGCCTCGGGCTTGTGCTCGTCGAGCGCGCCGATCGTGAGGAGGAGCGTCATCCCCGGCTTCAGCTTTCCCACCTCGGATTCGTCGACCTTGCCCTGGAAGATCATGTCGTTCATGTCGGCGACGGTCGCGATCGTCGTGCCTTCGTTGAACGTGTTCGTCTCGATGACGGAGTTGCCGACCTTCACCGGAACTTCCAGAACGGTGCCCGAGATCGTCGACCGCACGAGCGTGTTGCTCGCCGTGCCCGTGCTGCGCGAGATGCCCTTCTGGATGAGGTCCAGGTTGTCGCGGGCGGCCTGGATCTCGGCCTTCGCGTTGTCGAGAGCCGTCTTGTAGGGCTGGAACGCCGAGGTCGAGATGGTGCCGTCCTTCACGAGCGCGATGTTGCGCACGTGGTCCTTCTCGGCGGCCTCGAGCGCGATCTCGGCCCGCGCGATGCGGTTCTGCGCGTTGTTGAGGTTGACCATGTCGGGCACGAGGCGGATCCGCGCGATGAGGTCGCCCTCGCGGATGAGCTTGCCCGCGAGAACGCCGATGTCCTCGATGATCCCCGAGACCCGCGGCTTGATCGCGACCTCCTGGCGGGGCACGACCGAGCCGGTGGAGACGGCCTTCTTGATGATGGTGGCCTTCTTGGGCGACTCCGTCTGGTAGACGGTCTCCTTCTTGCGGGATTTCGCCCACAGGTAGTAGACGGTCCCCGCGAACAGCGTGAGGACGAGGAGTCCGGCGACGAACGACAGCAGCTTCTTCATTTCGACTTTCTAATCGGAGCGGAGGGCCACGGTGGGGCTCACGGCGAGCGCCCGCTGCGCCGGCGCGAGGCCGGCGAGGACGCCCGCGGCAATGAGGATGGCGAGCGCCTTCAGGGCCTCGCTCACCCCCACGCTGGGATCCGAGAACATGCTGGCCCCATCTCCCGTCGGGATCAGCCTGGCCACGCCCTCCATGAGGAACATCCCGGCGATCAGGCCGGCGTATCCGGCGACTGCCGTGAGGATCACGGCCTCGGAGACGATCTGCGTGACGACGGCGACGGGCTTGGCGCCCACGGCGCGCCTGATGCCGATCTCCTTCGTGCGCTCCTTCACGATGATGAGCATGATGTTCGAGACGCCGATCACCCCGGCGGCGAGCGTGCCAACGCCCACGAGCCACACGAGGATGCGGATTCCCGAGAACAGTCCCCGGACCTTCTGGAACTCCTCTTCCATGTTCCAGTGGCCGAACGCGCGGGCGTCGTCGGGAGCGACCTTGTGGCGCTTCTTGAGGAGGTCGAGGACCCTCTCTTCCGCCACGGACGCGGGCACGTCGCTCCGCGAGATGACCGCCATCCAGCCCACGCGCTCGCCGAAGTTGAAGGCCTTCTGGAACGTCGTGAACGGCACGAAGATCGTCTGCGCGTCGCGGTCGCCGTCGTCGCCGCTCTGCGCGGAGCGAAAGACGCCCACGATCTGAAAGGCCACGCCGCCGATCTTCATCGACTGGCCCACCGGGCTCTCCGAGGGCTTGAAGAGAACCTCCTGCACGCGGGTGCCGATGACAGCCACCTTGCGGGAGTCCCGCACGTCGAGCGGGTTCAGGAAGCGCCCGGTATCGACCTTGAACGACTGGATCTTCTGGATCTCGGGGAAATCGCCCATCACGCTGAACGCGCCCGACTTGCGTCCGCGCGACACGTTGTTGCCGCCGCCGAAGCCGCCGAGCTGGTTGCGCGGCGCGACGATCTCGGCCTCGGGCACCTCGGCGCGTATGGCGGCCACGTCGGCGTTGGTGAGCTGGACGCGCCGCCCCGCCGGCATCCCCGCGAACGGCTTGGCCGTGCGCTGCGTCCAGATGAAGAAGCTGTTCGTGGCGCCGCCCTCGAAGCCCTGCATGATTCCGTTGCGGAGGCCCGAGCCCGAGCCGAGCATGACCATGAGCAGGAAGATTCCCCAGAACACTCCGAATGCCGTGAGCGCCGTGCGCATGCGGTTGCGGAGGAGCGCCTGCCTGATCTCCTGCCAGTGATCGAGGTCGAAGAGGAAACTCATTGCGTGCCTCCTATTCGTCCCGCAGGGCCTCGACGGGGCGGATCGCCGCCGCCCGCCGCGCCGGAATGAAGCCCGCGGCAGCCCCCGCCACGATCAACAGGACCGTCGCCGAGATGGCGACGCCGATGTCCACCTCGGGATTCCGGAAGAAGTCCGACTCGCCGAGGCCCTTCGACATCGCCTCGAGCAGGGCGACTCCGGCCACGAGGCCGAAGTAGCCCGACACGCCCGTGACGAGGATGGCTTCCTTGAGCACGAGGCTCAGCACCGAGAACGGCGTCGCGCCGAGCGCCTTGCGGATGCCGATCTCCTTGGTGCGCTCCTTGACCGCGATCATCATGATGTTCGAGACGCCCACGACGCCCGCGAGGAGCGTGCCGATCCCGATCACCCACACGAACGCGCGGATGCCGCCCATGAGGTTCACGAAGCGCTGGAACTGGACGACGGCGTTCGAGATGAAGACCGCGCGCGCGTCGTTGGGGTCGAAGTCGTGCCGCTCGGCGATGCGCTGCTTGAGGTCCTCGGCAATCGCCTTGCTCTCGTCGACCGAGGCGTCGCCCACCGTCATCATCATCATCGCCACGCGGTTCGCGCCGCTGAACGTCCTCTGCGCGGTGGAGATGGGCAGGTAGATCTTCTCCTGCTCGCTCTCGCCACCTTCGTCGGTGAAGATGCCCACGACCCGGAACGGCACGCCCTTGATGTCGATGTACTCGCCGAGCGCTTTGCGGCCCTTGAAGAGCTGCGCCGAGACGCGCTCGCCGATCACGGCCACCTTGCGGTGATCGGTGATGTCGAACGGGTTCAGGAAACGGCCTTCCGTGATGATCGTCTTCTCGAGGAACTCGTGGTCGGGATGCACGGCGCGGACGTCGAAGCTCGAGGAGAAGCCTCTGTAGACCACAGTGAGGTTCCCGCGGATGAAGAACCGCGACGTGATGTGCTCGACGCCCTTCACGCCGCCGCGGATGGCGTCGTAGTCGTCGTTCGTGAACTGCACGGTACGGCCCGGGCGCAGGCCCTGGTAGGGAACGCTCGTCTGTCCGCTGCGCACCCAGATGCTGTTGGTGGCGTCGTCTCGGAACCCGTACTCGACGCCGCGCGAGAGGCCCTGCCCCGAGCCCAGCAGGACGACGAGCATCAGGATGCCCCAGGCCACGCTGAAGCCCGTGAGGATGGTGCGCAGCTTGTTCTTGCGGACGGTGTCCAGGATCTCCTGCCAGGCGTCGACGTCGATGACGCGAAACCTCACGCGGGTCGCCCGTCGTCCTCGATGCGCCCGTCCTTGAGGCGGATGGTCCGCTGAGTGAGCGCGGCGATGTCGTGCTCGTGCGTGACGATGATCATGGTGACGCCCTCGGCGTTGATCCCGCGGAGAACGTCCATGAGCTCGACCGAGGTCT
>CAZXSG010000569.1:0-3893 GCA_964643185.1 uncultured Holophagales bacterium | reverse complement strand
TTGCGAGGGTCACCGAGTACCCGAACGGGAAGCTCGTGATAGAAATCTCCGAGGGGTCTGGCTTGAATCGGGTTGTCGATTCGAGCATTTTCGCTGGATTGAAGCCTGGAGCCGAACCCGCAGCTGTCGAAAAGGCCCTCAGCGCTGCCCCGCGCAGGGACGTGATCCAAGGGCGGGACGTTTGCCATTGGCAACTGCGGTCGGACGCTTTGGAACTTTCAGCACCAGCCAGCTCCCGAGGAGCAGGTGAGTGGATGCTCTCCGCCATCCCTTCTGGCGAAGGCCGGCGAGTCGACCGCTTCTTCTTGCATAGTCTTTCGCTCCGCCTTGACCTAAGCAAGTATCGATCCGTTCACGTCCAGGATTCGAAGACAGCCTTCATTTTCGTGATTGAGGGTCGAGCGGTTAGTCGCATCTACTGGTTGAAGTTCTAGAATGCTCGTAAGGACGCCCTGATGCGCAGCTACCCAATCGCCGGACCGACGTTCTTTCTTGCTGGATGTTGCGTTCTCCTGCTGGCCGGCCTCGCGTGTAAGAAGGGGCGAAACAAGGAGTTCGTTGTTTCCAACCTCGTAGGACACACGGTGTGTGGCGTCCAGTTGATCACCAACGACGGCGTCGAGTCATTGGGCTGTATGACGGCTGGAGAGCGCCGCATTGTTCACATACGGCAGTTCCGAGAGTCCAACCTCGCCGTTCAGTATCGAGAAGGAACCACCGACGTGACAGCGGCGAATCTGCTCTACCTGGGCTATTCGGGGGCGGCCATGGTCGAACTAAGGGGCGGTCACGGCAAGAGGGCGATCGCATTTCCCGAGGGTATGGGGCCAGATATCGAGGACCGTTGATTCCCTTGGTCAGTGCTCTACCCAGTGTGGAAACTGCCGATGGGTTGTTCGGAGGCGACCAAGAAGGGAGCGTTCGGAACCGACTACGACATATCGCATTCTACATTGAGGGCACAGGGCGGTCAGTCCGCCTCGCCGCAGCGGGTTCTCCCACGAGTAGCCCGGGACGGTGGGAGACGAGTGAACCACTGGCACGGGCCTCGTGTCTCGCCCGCGGGAAAGACCCTTTGGGTATGCGTTGCGGACGTAGAACTCGGCGAACTGTTGAGGGCAGGAGCGCCAGACATCCTCGCATGATCACGAGTTGCAATCTAGAAACTTGATGCTGTCAGGGGCCAGGTGGCCGACTACACGGACCGGCTCGTCAGCGGGCCTTCACGGGCGGCATCATCGGATCGACGAGCGGCACGACGAGGCGATCGTGATCCGTCTCCCACAGGCCGGCGCCGTACCGATGCGACGCGACGACTGTTCGTCCATCGGGACTCACCGCGTAGGCCACCGCGACGGGGTTGTGCTTCACATTGCAGAAGAACGGGCAGACATAGCCGATTCGCTTCGCGTCGTTGCCGTCCAGGACCTCGAGGATGTCGCTCACGAAGTGGTAGAGCACCACGCGCGAGCCGTCGCCCGATACCCGGAAGACCCCCTCCCAATCATCGAAGGCAGGCTCCTGGCGTCCGAGCAGAACACCGTTCTCGACGTCGAAGACCGACACCTGCAGCTGATCCCCCAGCGTCACGATCCGGCGCCCATCGGCGCTGAACCGCATGGCGCCGAGCTGCCTGCCTCTCTTGTGCTCTCCCGGCAGGAACGGCCCCCAGCGATCGGCGGTGATGTCGTACATCCAGACGCCCGTCGACGTACCGAAAGCGAGGCGCGATTCTTCGGGCGAGAACTCGAACGCTGCAAGGTGGACGGAGCCGTGAGCGGGTGCGGGTGCGGGCGGCTGGGGCGCCTCGCCGTCCGCGCTCGTCACCCGCAGTCCGGCTCCCGGCCCTGGAGAGACTGCAACCGGACGCGGCGGCTCGGCGCCCGGCACGAGCTCCCGGCTTTCCATCGAATCGAGGTCCACGAGGAAATAGCGCGAGGCATTGCGCGTGTCGCCAGTGGGCGTCCACGCGACCGCAAGCCAGCGACCGCTCTGCGAAACCTGCCAGCACTTCTTCTCGTGGTACGTCGAGCCGATTCCGCCCGTGCAGCCCGGGCGGTACGCCCCTTCGGCCCACGGCAGCGCACCCTGGCGGAGACGCACCGGGTTCTCGATGCGCCAGACCTCGAGGCCCAACGGACTCGTGAGCACGACGCTTTCACCGTCGTCCGCGAAATCCAGCGGAAAGAGCGGCCGATCCGCGTCCTCGGGCACCTCGCCGACAGCCTTCCCCGTGTCGATGTCGTACACGAAGATCCCCGGCTTGAAGTGGGCCCTGCCGACGAAACGCCGCGTCCTTCCGTTCAGAAGGGGCACGCCTTCGATCGGAGTCGACTCGAACCGTGAGATCAGCTTGCCGTCGGCCGCGTTCCAAACGCGAAGCTCGGGGCTGAGGTGGGACAGGGTCATGAAGGCCGAGCCGTCCCGGCTCCACCAGACGTCGTCGAAAACGCCGTTGCCGCGGAGAGAGTCCGGCACGTCGGCCCGAAAGCCCTGATGCTTGACGTCGGGGATGGCGCGCTTCTGCCCGAGGGGCAGGTTAGGGCGACAGCTCAGAGCGGCGAGCAGAACGAGCAGGACCAGTGCGGCACGGCTCACGGCTTCTCCGGCACGGTATGCCACCTCGACCCCAGCCATTTAGCGTGAGTCTTCAGATAGTCGTTGGAGCTCGACGCGAAAGACGCGATCAGCTTCTCGTCCTCCGGATTCTTCCACGCATCCAGGACCTCGAGCGCGGCGGCGAGATCGTACTCCGCTTGCGTCACAGATCGCCCGCTGCGGGTTCGTTGGCTTTCCCGAAGGACGTACGCACGAATGGGCTCCCGAAACGCAGGGGCAACCGGCAGCTTCCGGGTCATCCGGAGCACGTAGGCAACGCTCCCCGGGGTGCGTGCCGCGCACGCGAGCCAGAACCGTTCCTCCTCGTCTGTGGGCCGCTCGGGCCGGCGCGATCCGAGCAGATAGAGGACATCGAGGTGCTCCGAGGGCAGGCGCTCCTTCGCGAGCGCGATGAGCTGCTCTCTCGATCCGCGCCGGGCGAGGGACATGGCCATCCATCGCCACACGGAAGGGTGCGGCGAAAGAAAGAGCTGCCGGGTTTCCTCCGCGGAAACCGACTCCTCGGCCACAGACGGGCTGAGGAGAAGGCTGGCCGCGAATCCCCGCTCCTCGTCCGGACCTTTGCCGAGCACGCGCCGGCACTCGGCCGCCAACGCCGCCCGGCTCTCCTTCGAGAGCGTCAGGGGCCTCTCGGGCGGATCGCGATCGACGGAGTAGGCAGAGTAGGCATAGTTGAGGCCGGGCCGGCCGTGACCGTCGGCCGATCCACCGTAGGCAAGCTCCTGAAGGAGCGCCCAAACGAGAGTGCGGTCGAACCGGAAGCCTGGCGACGGTCCGGCGGTCCCTATAGACGTGAGGGCCGAAACGCTCGCCTCGACAAGTCTCTGTCGATCCCGTCCTGGCGGCCAGCCGGCGAGGAGCTTATCGATGGCAGCAGTGACCGCGGCGTCGTTCGCTGAGCGTCGCGCGACACACCACTCCCGGAGCGCCTTGCGCGGGTATCCGTCTCCGTAGCTTCGGAGCAGGTACGCCGCCGTCACCCGCCTTGAGGGCGTGTTCCCGCCGAGCGCCGAGTAGGTATGCCGTTCTGCGGTCAGCGCGTCCCGGATCGCCACGGGAGTATCGGAGCCGACCTGGACCAGAACCTGGTCACCAGCCACTTCCGCGACGTGACTCGGATAGGGATACCGGTGCGTCGGATGGCGCCAGAGTTCCCTCCCCGTCGCGCGATCGATTGCGGCGACTCCGCGACCGCTCCGCCAGTAGATCCGCGAGGCGCCGATCGTGAGCGGCTCCCCGAAGCCCGACTTCATCGGGGGCTCCGTCCAGACGAC
>CAZXSG010000568.1:0-3895 GCA_964643185.1 uncultured Holophagales bacterium | reverse complement strand
GACCCGGAAGGTGGCGTAGAAGGCCGCCGACAAACGGACCCCGGAGACCAGGCCACGCCCTTGCCGCCGGCTTCCGCCGCACCGGTCTCGCCCCCGCCGGAGCCGTCGGCCCCAGCCCCCGAGCCGGGCGCACCCCTGCCACCGAAGGAGCCTGGTCTGCTGGACAACCTGCCGCTCTGGACGGTGCCGGCGCTCCTCGTGGGCATCCCGCTCCTCTTCGCCCTCAAGTGGATCCAGTCGTACGTGGGCAACTGGGGCGTCGCGATCATCATCCTGACGTTCTTCGTCAAGCTGCTGCTCTTCCCGCTCACCCACAAGCAGCTCGTCTCGATGAAGAAGATCTCGGTCCTGCAGCCGAAGCTCGAGGCGATCAACCAGAAGTGGTCGACCAAGATCAAGAACGACCCGAACGCGCGGCTGAAGAAGAACGAAGAGATCATGGCCCTCTACAAGAAAGAGGGCGCCAACCCGGCGGGCGGCTGTCTGCCGATGATCGCGCAGTTCCCCATCTTCATCGCGCTCTACAACGTGTTCGCCCACGCCATCGAGCTCCGGCACGCGCCGTTCATGCTGTGGATCCAGGACCTCTCGGTGAAGGACCCCTACTACGTCACGCCGATCCTCATGACCGTGACGATGTGGCTCCAGCAGCAGCTCATGCCGGCTCCCGCGGATCCGGTGATGAAGAGGGTCCAGTCGATCATGCCGTGGATGTTCGGCTTCTTCTTCAAGGACGTTCCGGCGGGCCTCGTCCTCTACTGGCTCATCCAGAACATCCTGACGATCATCCAGCAGCTGCTGCTCGACCGCTTCACCGACCTCGGTCCGTCGTCGATGAAGAAAACCGCGGAGGCCCCCGCGAAGTCGTGAGGCCGGGCACCACCGACCCGGGGGCCGGCGACGTCATCGTGGCCCCGGCGACGCCGCCGGGCGTCTCGGCCCTCGCGGTGGTGCGGCTCTCGGGGCCCCGTGGTGCCGTGGTGCCCCTCGTCCTCCGCTTCGCGCCGGGTCTCGGCGCGAACCCCCGCCCCCGGGAGCTGCATCGCACGAGCCTGACGAGGACCGGCGAGGGCGGCCTGGAAGCCTTCGACGACGCGCTCGCGGTCTTCTTCGAAGGTCCGCGCTCCCCGACCGGCGAGGATGTCGTCGAGATCTCGTGTCACGGCTCTCCCGCGGTCGTGGCGCTGATCCTGGCCGAGGCGCAGGCCGCGGGCGCGCGGATGGCGCGGTGCGGCGAGTTCACGCGCCGGGCGCTTCTCGCGGGGAAGGTGGATCTCGCGCAGGCCGAGGGCATCGCCCTCCTGACGGCCGCCGAGACGCGCTCGGACGCCCGCCGGGCGCTCGGCCTCGCCAAGGGCGAGCTCTCCGCCAGGGTCTCTGGGACACGCGAGGAGATCCTCGACGCGCTCGCGGAGCTGGAGGCCGGGCTGGATTTCGCCGAGGACACCGGCGAAGCGAACCCGATATCGGGTTCACGTCTCGAGGCGTTGGTCGCCATGCTGGAGCCGCTCGCCGGACCCGGGAGCCGAAGGGTCGCGGGGAGGGATCCGATCGTGGTGCTGGCGGGGGCGCCGAACGCGGGGAAGTCGACGCTCTTCAACGCGCTTCTCGGCGAGGATCGCGCGCTCGTCGCGGAGGCGCCGGGGACGACCCGCGACGCGGTGGCCGAGACGGCCGAGATCGGCGGCGTACGGGTGCGGCTCGTGGATACCGCCGGGCTCCGGGACACCTCGGATCCGGTCGAGGGCCTCGGCGTCGCGCTGTCCCGCCGGACGCTCGCGGGAGCGGACCTCGTGGTGTATCTCGTGGACGCGGCAGCGGGTGAATCGGGTGAATCGGACCCGCCGGCGGTGGCGGAGAGCGCCGCCGTCCTCCTTGTGACGAGCCGGGTGGATCTCGCGCCCGCCGGCCATCGGCGAGATCCGGAGAGCCTCGCCGTTTCGGCGCGCACCGGGACCGGTCTCCGGGAGCTCGCCGCCGCGATCGCGGTCCGCCTCGGTGATTCGGAGGTGGAGGGCGAGCTCCTGGTGCTCGAGCGGCACCGAGGCCTCCTGGGCCAGGCGGCCGGGTGCCTCCGCGAGGCGCAGAGCCTCGAGGCCCCGGAGCTGCAGGCCGCGGAGCTCCGGCGCGCGCTCGTCGCGCTCGCGGAGGTCACGGGCGAGGGGGCTCCCGAGGAGCTCCTGGACCGGATCTTCTCCCGCTTCTGCATCGGCAAGTGAGGCGGAGCCAACGAGGGCGGTCCCAACGGGGAGAGATTTGACGCACACTCGGAATCCGTGAGGGACACGTTCGACGTCGTCGTGGTGGGGGGTGGGCACGCGGGCTGCGAGGCCGCCCTGGCGGCGGCACGGCTGGGCCGTGAAACGCTCCTCCTGACGAACGAGCCGGCGACGCTGGCCCGCATGAGCTGCAACCCCGCGATCGGTGGGCTCGCCAAGGGCCAGGTGGTTCGCGAGATCGACGCCCTCGGAGGTGCGATGGCCCGGGTCGCCGACAGGACGGGCATCCAGTTCAAGGTTCTCAACGGGTCCCGGGGGCCCGCCGTGCGAGGCCTCCGGTGCCAGAGCGACAAAGTACTTTATGCCGCAGAGATGACGGCGGAGGTGCGGTCGTCGCCCCGGTTGACCGTGGCGGCGGGGGTCGCGGCCGGGTTCCACGTCGAAGAGGGCCGCCTCGCGGGGCTGGTCCTCGAGGACGGCAGCCGGATCCGCTGCCGCGCCGCGGTCGTGACCACGGGGACGTTCCTGCGGGGTCTCGTGCACGTCGGCGAGACGCAGTCGCCGGCCGGCCGCTGGAACGGGCCTCCGGCGGTCTCGCTCTCGACGGCCCTCGCGGGGCTCGGCCTGAGGCTCGGGCGCATGAAGACGGGGACCCCTCCGAGGGTCGCGCGGGCCTCGCTCGACGTGACCGCGATGCGGGAGGCCCCCGGCGACGAGAACCCCCTCCCCTTCTCGCGACTCAACCGGGAACTCCCGTTTCCCCGACTGCCGCAGGTGCTCTGCTGGCTCACCTACACAGGAGAGGAGAGCCACGACCTCCTTCGCGAGAACCTGCACCGCAGCCCGCTCTACTCGGGCCAGATCGTGGGCCGAGGACCCCGCTACTGCCCTTCCATCGAGGACAAGGTCGTGCGCTTCCCCGACAGGGAGAGACACCAGATCTTCGTGGAGCCGGAGGGCCTCACGACGGACTGGATGTACCTCAACGGACTGTCGATGTCGCTCCCGGTGGAGGTCCAGGAGCGGGTCGTGAGGGCGCTCCCCGGCTGCCGGAACGCCGTGTTCCTGCGTCCGGCCTATGCCGTCGAGTACGACGTCGTCTACCCGGAGCAGCTCGACGATACGCTCGAGGTGCGGGCCCTTCGGGGCCTGTTCCTGGCGGGACAGATCAACGGAACCTCGGGCTACGAGGAAGCCGCGGGTCAGGGCCTCGTCGCGGGGGTGAACGCCGCGTTCGCGGTGGCGCCCGGCACGCGCGAGGGATTCGTGCTCCGGCGGGACGAGGCCTACATCGGCGTCATGATCGACGACCTCGTGACGCTGGGAACCGAAGAGCCCTACCGGCTCATGACGTCGCGCGCGGAGCACCGGCTGCTGCTGGGGCCCGATTCCGCGTACCGGCGCCTCCTCCCCCGCGCGGTGGCCGCGGGTCTGGTTCCGGCCTCGGTCGCCGAGCCGCTCCTCGAACGGGAGGAGCGGCTGGTCGCCAGCCGGCGCACGCTCGAGGAGACACGCGTTTCCCCGTCGACCCCGGTGCGGGCGTTCCTCGCCGGCCGCGGAATCGAGCTGAACGAGCAGGTCACGCTCGCGGGTCTCCTTCGACGGCCGGCCGTCCGGCTGGACACGGTCGACGGGCGCCTTTGCGAGCTCGGGCGCGAAGCGCCCGGGGGGAGCGC
>CAZXSG010000567.1:0-3896 GCA_964643185.1 uncultured Holophagales bacterium | reverse complement strand
TTCCACGAGGCGCTGGCCCGCGCGGCCACGATGATCCAGGTGGTCGTCTTCACGTGCCGCCGCGAGGACTATGAGAGCGACGTGCTCGCGAGGGGCCGGCACGAGGCCATCGATCTCACGAAGAAGGTCAGCCGCCTCGACTGAGCCTTTCTACATTCACGTTGTAAGACTTTCGTTCAGCGCTTGATCGCGCTGTCGACGCTCCAGGTTCCCGAGCCGCGCGTCGCGATGTACAGGAACAGTAAGCAGTAGACGACGGCCAGCTCGCCCTTGTTCACGATGGGGAGAAAGCCCTGCGGCCCGTGGGCCTTGAAGTACGCGACCGCCATCGTGCCGCTCGCGAGGAACGCCGCGTAGCCCGCCGCGAGGCCGATCGCGATGAGCACGCCGCAGACGAGCTCGATGATGCCGGCGACCCCGACGAGCGAGGCGAGGCGCACGGGGTTCGTGGGCGCCCCCGGGCCGTGGAACAGGCCGAAGAGTTTCTGGGCCCCGTGGCACGCGAAGAGGGCGCCCACGACGATGCGCATCAGCGCGTAGGCCTCTTCCGAGAACTTCCCGAGGTAGCGTTCCATGGTCGTTCTGCCTCCGCGAGGCCGAATCGCAAGGCCCGTGCCGTTCAGACGGGGGGCAGCACGCCGTCGAAGAAGTCGACGACGCCCGTGTCGAGCGAGTACTCGGCGCCCACGATCAGGAGCTTGCCCTTCTGGACGAGCTGCTCGACGAGGTCGGAGCCGTGGCGCAGGTGGTTCGCCGAGACGCGCACGTTGGCCCGCACGGCCTGTCGCAGGAGCTCCGGCGTGTCGTTCGCGAGGTCCGTCGCGAGGAGCGCTTCCACGGAGGGACGCCCGCGGTCGACGATGGAGCGCAGCCCGCGCGACTGCGCCTCGCTCGGCCGCTTCAGCTCCTCGAGCGTCGCCAGGATCGCGCCGCAGCTCGAATGCCCGAGGACGACGACGAGCGGCGTGCCGAAGCGCTCCGCCGCGAACTCCACGCTGCCGATCTGGGAGGACGCCACGACGTTGCCGGCCACCCGGATGACGAAGAGGTCGCCGAGACCCTGATCGAACACGATCTCGCCCGGCACCCGTGAGTCCGAACAGCCCAGGAGGATCGCGAACGGCGCCTGGCCCGAAGCGAGCGCGCTGCGTCGGGCCTGGCTCGTGAGCGTTTCGTCGGGGCGCAGGCCCTGCACGAACCGGCGGTTTCCGTCCCGCAAGCGCTGGAGGGCTTCTTCGGCTGAGATCATCGGTGGCACGCGGATCTTGTACCTTGGACGGCGAGGCGTTTCAAGAAGCCATCGGCCCGTGAGATCCGGCGGTCCCGAGGCACTCCCTTGCGATGCGATCCATCCCACGGTCCGCGCTCCTCGCGCTGAGCCTCTCCCTGAGTGCCGCCGCGCCCGCCGAGGCCCACATCGACACGGGTCCGCTGACGGGGCGGGCCTCCTTCCCGGCCGTCCAGAAGCGCGACGAAGGGCGCTCGTTCCTCATCGTGGAGGCCGCACCCGGCGCCGAGGGGATCCAGGGCGAGTACATTCGCGGCCAGCTCGTCCTCTTCGATGTACGGTTCGAGAGAGAACCCAGCGTCGTCTTCCCGACGGACGGGTCGTACGCGCGCATCGCGGAGGCGGGCTATCGCGAAGCACGGAACGGGGTCGGGCAGATCCTCGTCCTCACCGACGCCTCGCTCGAGGGAGACAACCCGACGAAACGATGGGGCCACCTCTTCAGCGCGGATGGAGGCGCCACGTGGAAACGCGTGCCCGTGCCTCTTCTTTCCGAGGTCTTCCTCCTCCGCTATTACGGCGACGTGGGACATCGGGGAGGACCCGTCCAGAGGGTTTCGAGCCGCGGCTTTCGTCTGGGCCACGACGCGGTGCCGTTCTACTTCTACGTCGGAAGCTACGAGGGCGCGGGGGTTGTCTACGAAATCGACGCCGAGGGCCGCCCGACGCTCCTCGCATCCAGCTCAGCAGGGGGCGATCTCTCCGGAGCGCTGGCCATCCACGGAACCGACGTGACGGGCCGCCGGCTCCTCATCTCCTTCGCGGACCGCACGTCCACGCGCCTCTTCGTCGTCTCCGGCGGAGAGCTTCAGCCGGTCTTCACCGCACCGTTCCCCACTCGCTTCGTCGAGGGCTGGATCACGCCCAACGGGGGCGTCTACGTGAACGTCGCCACCGGATACTGGTTCCTGAAGGACGGCGTTCGCACCGAGCGAACCGAAGGCGCAGCAGTCATTGCCGTGCCATCACACGATTTCGCGTCGGCCTGGGTGGCCTTCAACGACCTCGGTCAGTACGCCCTCGTGAACCACTCCGAGGAGTTTGGCGCGCTCGAGTATTTCCGCTCGCCGAGACCGATCACAGCGATCTATGCCGGTCGCTCCGGACAGCTCCTCCTCCGCTCGGACAGGTCCGCGTCGCTCTACGGCGATCCCTGGTACGTCGAGCGCCGCAAGGGGTTCGCGCTCTGGCGGGAGGGGGAGCCCGTCCCCGAGAAATTCGACGAGATCCTCGAGGTGGATTTCTACCGGTCGGGCTTCGTCAAGCAGGACGTCGATGCCTTCCGGAGCGGCGCGCCGTTCGTCTTCGACGGGGGCTTCGAGATCACCCAACAGGCGATCCCGGGCGACCTGGGGAGCGTCACGACGTTCGATGGCGCGCCACCCGCGTGGGGTCTGGTACGGGGCTCCGCGAAGCCCTCCTGGGTGGTGCCCGCCGTCGCGCGCGCGCCCGGTCTCGCGGAAACGTTCTGGCGGACCGAGCTCGTGTTGACGAACCCGTCTGCTGAACCCGATACGGTGAGCCTGCGATTCGTCCCGTCGACGAGCGCACCGCCGGTGGAGGCCACCGTCGCCCTTCCGGCGGGAGCGAGCCGGCGCTTCGAGGACGTCCTTCTCGAGCTGTTCGAGGTCGACCGCGGGGCGGGCGCTCTCTTCGGATCCTCGAGGGAGGGAGTCGTCGTGGTCGAGTCCTTCACGTTCACAGACGTTCCATCGGGCGGAACGAGGGGCACCCGGATTCCTGCCGTCAGCGTCCTCGAAGGCCGCTCTTCGCGGCACGTCACGACCTTCTCGGCCGCGTTTCCCGAGGACGGCGCGCGCACCAATCTCGTCGTCGTCGATGTGTCGGGCCGTGGGAGCGAAGTCCGCGCCTTCGCCCGGAACGCGCTCGGAAGGAACCTCATCGGGTCCGTCGAGGTACCGCCGGGAGGCGTGCGCCAGGTGAACGGTCTATCGGGCGGGTCGACGCTCTCGTCCACGTTCGGAACCGCGCTCGATGTCGAGGTCGTTCGCGGTGAAGCGATCGTGGGCGTCGTCAGCATCGACGGGCCCGGGTTTCCGCCCGGGGATCCCACGTGGTACCCGCCGGACGTCCCCGCCTGGAGTTCCAGACAGTTTCCCGCCTTCCTGTCGACGCCCGGCGCCGGCGGCTCGCGCTGGGAATCCGATCTGTTCCTCGGGAATCCACGGCCCGAGCGCGTGACGATGGCCCTCGCCGCGGGTCCGGCGCCGGAGCGGAACGAGACGGTCATCCGTCTGACGCTCGAACCGTACGAGAACCGCCGCGTGCCCGACGCGATGTGCACGCTCTTCGGGTGGACGGGCGCCTCGCGCCTTCGCGTCTACTCCAGCGCGGCCTCCTTCAGCCGCAGCCCAGACGCTCCGACGGCGACGATGCGAATCGTCAATCGAGGAAGGGAAGGCAGCTCGGGCGTCGGCGTCTGGCCTTCCATGGGTGCGGAGATCGGCGTCGGCGACGAGACGCTCGAGATCACCGGACTCGCCCTCGGCCCCGAATTCCGCACGAACGTGGCACTCGCCTCCCGCAGGCGGAACTGGCAGGCGAATCCCGGGGATCCGGCGCTGATGCTCGACGTTCGAATCGAGGT